>JAIDCY010000110.1 GCA_029055625.1 Ruminococcus sp.
GATATGGGCAGGTAAAAAATGTGCGGAATCGCTGAAAGGTGGGAAAAAATGCTGAGAGTAAATAATATAAGAGTACCGCTTGATTTTGATTTTTCGCAACTTGAAAATCTATGTCTGAAAAAACTGAAAATTTCCGCCGGAAACCTCATCAGCGTGAGACTTGCTAAAAAATCGGTTGACGCACGGAAAAAATCGGATGTCCATTTTATAGTATCGCTTGACATTGAAGTGAAAAATGAGGAAAAAGTATTGAATACGGTGAAAAACTGCGTCAGAACGGAAAAATTTGTATATAATCCCGAAAAAATTTCCGGAAATTTCAGACGTCCGGTAGTTGTCGGGTTCGGTTCAGCCGGTATGTTTTCGGCGTTGATACTCGCAATGTCGGGAGCGTGTCCGATTATTCTTGAACGTGGTTCAGATGTCGATACGAGGCGTGAGGCGGTGGAAAATTTCCGTACAAGTGGCATACTCAATCCGGAATGCAACGTACAGTTCGGCGAGGGCGGAGCAGGTACGTTTTCCGACGGCAAACTTACTACCGGCATAAAGGACCGGCGAACTGACTGGATTCTTGAAAAATTTGTTGAGTTTGGTGCTCCTGAAGAAATACTATATCTTGCAAAGGCACATATTGGCACTGACAATTTACTTACAGTAGTAAAGAATATCCGTACGGAAATATTGCGACTTGGTGGTGAAATAATTTTCAACTCTAAATTCTGCGATTTCCGTACAAAAAATGACCGCATTTCTGAAATAACCTATTCCGACGGTGAAAATCTGCATACTATCCGTACCGATAACGTGATTCTGGCTTCCGGACACAGTGCGAGAGATGTTTTTGAACTTCTGAATAAGAAAAATGTGTCACTTTCGGCAAAAAATTTTTCCGTCGGCGTGAGGATAGAACATCCACGAATCGACATTGACCGTGATATGTACGGAATTTTTGCGGGTCATAAGGCGTTAAAGCCGGCGGATTACAAACTTGCGGTACATCTTCCGAACGGTCGCACGCTGTACACGTTCTGTATGTGTCCGGGGGGCGAGGTCATAGCGTCGTCGTCGGAGAAAAAACATCTTGTAGTCAACGGAATGAGCCGGTTTGCACGTGATGCCGAAAATTCCAACAGTGCGTTGCTTGTCGGGATAAGTCCGGAGGATTTCGGCAGTAACGATGTACTCGCAGGAATAGATTTTCAGCGTAAAATAGAAGAAAAAGCCTTTATCGCCGGTGGCGGAAATTATTCAGCTCCGATAATGCTTGTCGGCGACTTCTTAGAGGGGCAATTATCCGGAAATCTGGGAAAAGTTGTACCTTCGTACCGTCCGGCAGTAAAATTCGCACGTCCGGAGGAATATTTACCGGATTTTGTATGCGAAAGTCTGCGTATGGGCATAATCGAGATGGGCAAGAAAATAAAATCTTTTAATAATCCGGATGCAGTTCTGACAGGCGTTGAAACCCGAAGCAGTTCGCCGGTACGTATTAACAGAGACGAAAAATTCCAGTCTCTAAGCCTCAAAGGACTGTTTCCGTGTGGCGAGGGAGCAGGTTATGCCGGAGGTATAATGTCGGCAGGCGTCGACGGTATGCGGTGTGCGGAATCTGTAATTGATAATCTGAAAGGAGAATAACTTATGAAAATAAATATTATTGGTGGAAGTATGTCGGGTCAGGAAATAGACGAGTATATAAAATATGTGAACCGCAAATATTCCGGAAGACAAATTAAACAGCTCGATATTACTATTGACGGTGATTTTGTTGACCTTAAGTGTTATTTTAAGGATACTGATTTTCAGCACGCTTACCGCTCTACCGATTACCTCGTAAACGATATGGATAAACTGAATGATGCGAAACAGTCCGAATTTTCGGAAAAAAAGCGTCATAGCATCTGAGGAGATTTTTTTAATGAATTTAACTGATATAAAAACTATAAAAGAAATAATGTCAAGACATGGTTTCAGTTTTTCAAAAGGTCTCGGACAGAATTTTATAATAAATCCGGAAATATGCCCTGAAATAGCGGAAAAAGGTAACGCACGGCAAGGATTCGGAGTGCTTGAAATCGGTACAGGCGTGGGGGTTCTGACAAAAGAACTCGCAAAGCGTGCGGATAAGGTGACGGCAATAGAAATTGATGCACGTCTGATACCAGTTCTCGCCGAAACACTGGCGGATTTTGATAACGTAAAAGTAATCAACGACGACGTAATGAAAGTCGATTTGCAGAAAATAATCGCCGAGGAGTTCGCCGGATTACGAGTAGCGGTTTGTGCCAATTTGCCGTACTATATTACGTCTCCGGTGATAATGCGGTTACTCGAAAGCCGGTTGCCGATAGAATCTGTAACTGTCATGGTACAGAAAGAAGCCGGTCAGCGACTTTGTGCGGAAGTGGGCAGTCGGGACGCCGGAGCGATTACGGTAGGCGTGAATTATTACGGTACAGCCCGTCGGCTTTTCGACGTATCACGTGAAAATTTCATGCCTGCCCCTAATGTCGACTCGACGGTAATAAAAATTGACATCAATCAACGCTATAATCTCGCACCCGATGAGGAAAAATTTTTCTTCCGACTGGTAAAAGCCGGTTTTTCGCAACGTCGTAAGACCGTCGCAAATGCGGTGTCGTCACAGATGGGCATTCCGAAAGAGACGGTTTATACGACACTTCGGAATACCGGATTGTCTGAAAAAAGCCGTATGGAATCGCTGACAATGCAGAATATTATTGATTTTTCGGCAAATTTAAGAGGTGCGTTGTGATATGGGAAAGTTATACGGTGTAAGCGTCGGAGCAGGTGAGCCGGAACTTATGACTATTAAATCTGCCCGAATTATAGCAGAAACTCCGGTAATAGCAGTACCGGAAACGTCGGGAAAATCATTAGCACTGTCTATAGCTGAAAAAATCATTGACTTTTCACATAAGACTATTATTTATATTAAATTTCCGATGTGCAGGGATAAAAAAATTCTTTCGGAAAATTACGACAGAATTTCAGAAAAAATATGTCAGGAACTCCTGAAAAATGACGTTGCAATGTTGAGTATCGGCGATATATCGGTATATTCAACTTTCGGATACATAGCGGAAAGGGTAATTTCAAAGGGCTTTCCGGTAGAAGTCTGTGCAGGCGTACCCAGTTTCTGTGCAGTATCCGCAAGAGTTATCAGCCCCCTTGTACGTGAGGGGGAAAATCTCCATATAATGCCGTACGACAGGCAAAAAATCGAGAACTGCGACTTTTCAGACGGGACGTACGTAATAATGAAATGTGGTAAAAATGCTCCCGAACTTCTGGAAATTCTCGACAAAAAAGGTCTTACTGACAAAGCGTTTGCGGTGGAAAACTGCGGACTTCCTGACGAACACATATATTTTAATTTACAAGATATACAAAATATCGGATATTTCACGATATTTATAGTAAAGAATAATTATGAATGATATTTACATATATAAAAATGGTCATAAAATGAGGTGCGGATATACTACGGGGTCATGTGCAACCGGTGCGACAAAAGCATCGGCGGAAATGCTTTTAAGCGGTAAAATAGTAAAAACAGTAAATTTTCTTACCCCTAAGGGAATTATGCTTGAACTCGTCGTAAATGACCAGAAAATAGGCGAAAACGCTTCATGTAGCATAGTAAAGGACGGTGGCGACGACCCCGATTCTACTGACGGCATGAAAATTTTTTCGGAAGTCAGTCTGATTCCTGACGGCGTGGAAATTTCCGGCGGAATCGGTATCGGTATCGTGACGCAAGCCGGTCTTGATCAGCCTGTCGGGGAGTGGGCGATAAATACAGTACCTCGGAAAATGATCAGGTCGGTACTTGCTGAAATTTCCCGAAAATACGCCTATTCCGGAGGGTTCAAAGTAGTTATTACCGCTCCGGAAGGGCAGGACGTAGCAAAGAAAACGTACAATCCGAGAATGGGCATCGAGGGCGGAATTTCTATCCTCGGAACGTCGGGAATCGTCGAGCCTATGAGCAGTAACGCCCTTATTGAGACTATCCGTACCGAAGCGAAAATGAAACGTATGTTTGGTGATAAAAATATGATTATCACACTTGGTAATTATGGAGATGATTTTTTACGTGCGGAAATGCCATTTTTAGCGGAAAATAGCATAAAATGCAGTAATTTTATAGGTGATGCGATAGAAATAGGTATGGAAATGGGGTACGAAAATATTTTAATTATCGGACATATCGGAAAACTCGTCAAACTGGGTGCGGGAATCATGAACACACATTCCGGCAGTGCGGATGGCAGAATGGACGTACTCGTAACCTGCGGATTGCTTGCCGGTGCAGATGCCGATATTCTGCGGAAAATACCGTACTGTGTGACCGTCGATTCCGCACTTGATATCCTCAGAGAGAAAAATTTTCTGTGGCGTACTATGAAAATTCTTTCCATAAAAGCTGGTTATTATCTTAAAAATAAAGTATATGATAAAATAAATATCGGGACTGTTATGTTTTCTTACAGATACGGAATACTTGTAAGAACGGATAATGTCAATGAAATACTCAGAAATTTGACCGAAAGGACTTGAAAAAATGGTAAATTTTGTCGGCGCAGGTTGCGGTGCACCTGACCTCATAACCTTACGTGGAAAGCGTCTGATAGAGCAGGCGGATGTGTTGATTTATGCCGGTTCTCTGGTAAATCCGGAGCTTCTGGATTATGCCCGTCCGGATTGCGAAATACATAACAGTGCGTTCATGACGCTTGAACAGGTGATAGGCGTTATGGAGCGTGCACGGGGGAAAAACGTTGTCAGACTGCATACCGGTGACCCGTCCGTGTACGGTGCGATACGTGAGCAGATGGACAGGCTGGCGGAACTCGGAATAGAATACGCAATCTGTCCGGGGGTGAGTTCATTTTGTGGTGCGGCGGCGGTACTTCGGGCAGAATACACGTTGCCGGACGTCTCGCAGACGGTAATAATAACTCGCATGGCAGGCAGAACGTCTGTTCCGGAGCGTGAAAGCATTGAAAAACTGTCCGCACACAGAGCCACAATGGTGGTATTTCTGAGTGCCGGAATGACCGCCGAACTATCGGAAAAACTTATTTCAGGCGGTTACAAGCCGGAAACTCCGGTGGCTATAGTCTACAAGGCTACGTGGGCAGAACAGAAAATAATTCGCTGTACGGTTAGCACACTGGCGGAATCTGCCCGAAAATCCGGCATAAACAAGACCGCATTGATTACCGTCGGCGATTTCCTCGGCGATGATTATTCACTTTCCAGACTTTACGACGCAAATTTTAAAACGGAGTATCGCAAATGAATATCCTGATAGTCTCGCTTACCGGAAAAGGTCGGGTTTTATCCGGAAAAATTCCCGATTTACTGGGAAATTCTCATAATTTCAGGCGTTACTGTTTCCGGAAACATTCCGATATTTCCGCTGAATCTTTTGATAGTCTGCCGGAACTTATCGGCAAAAATTTTAATAATTACAACGGTATTATATTTATATGTTCGTGCGGTATTGCCGTACGTGTTATTTCACCGTATATCCAGTCAAAAACTACTGACCCTGCTGTCATCGTAATCGACGACGGCGGAAATTTTGTCATTCCGGTTTTATCAGGACATATCGGCGGTGCTAACAGGTTGGCGGAAATTATCGCCGAAAAACTGGGAGCAATTCCGGTAATAACTACTGCTACCGATACAGGAAAAAAATTCTCACCGGATAGTTTTGCGGTATCAAATAATCTTATTATAGAAGATATTGGAATATCTAAAATTATAGCTTCCGAAATACTTGACAATAAGGAAACAGGTCTTGTAAGTGATTTTAAATGTATCAATATTCCCTCAGAAATAGTTAATGATAAAAATTGTAGTACCGGAATATATATCGGTAACAGAAATATTAAACCGTTTCCGGTAACGTTACGGCTTATTCCTAAAAATATTGTAATCGGTATAGGTTGCAGACGTGGTACGCCATGTGAAACGATTGAAAAGCGTATCAGCGAAACTTTGATTTCTGCCGGAATATCGCCGGAAAGGGTCACCGGACTTGCGACGGTTGACATAAAATCAGATGAGACCGGCATTCTGGAATATTGTAAAAAGAAAAAAATTATTCCGACTTTCTATACCGCACACGAACTTATGACGGTCAACGGTCAATTTGTTTCTTCCGAGTTTGTAAGGAAGATTACGGGTGCGGATAACGTATGCGAAAGAAGTGCGGTAAAGTCGGGCGGAAGGCTTATTATCGGGAAAAATTCCGGTGAAGGCGTATCGGTAGCGGTTGCGGAAAAAGATTTGATTATCGATTTTGAAAGGAAAATTTTATGAAATTGTTTGTCGTTGGATTTGGTGGAGGAAGTCCGCAAAATATGACCTCCGGGGCGGTTGAAGCGATTAAAAAAAGTGAAATTATCGTTGGTTATAACGTCTATACGGATTTGATTAAAAAATTTTTTCCGGATAAAAAATACATTTCAACAGGTATGACGCAGGAAACCGAACGTGTCGGAATTGCCTTGGATATGGCGAAAAATCGGGACGTATCAATAGTCTGTAGTGGCGACAGCGGTATTTACGGCATGGCTGGGCTCGTGCTGGAAATGGTGGTAAATTATCCGGATGTGGACGTTGAAATCGTTTCCGGCGTGACGTCGGCGGTAGGCGGTGGGGCGATTCTCGGAGCTCCTCTGACAAACGATTTTGCGGTGATAAGCCTGTCAGACCTGCTCGCGCCTATGGAAAAAATCGTACGCCGTCTGCGTTTTGCATCGTCGGCGGATTTTGTGATAGTTCTTTATAATCCGTC
>JAIDCY010000111.1:0-16567 GCA_029055625.1 Ruminococcus sp.
AGATATTAGTTACTATTATAAATTAACAGGAGTATTTAATAATAAAAAAATATATATAAAAATCTTAAAAAAAATACTAGATATTAACTATTACTGTAAATTAACAGGAGTACTAACTGTTAGTAATTAAATCTAAATATAACAGAATATACCGTGCGCGCACGCGCGCGAGAAATTCAAAAAAAATTCAGAAACCCCGCAAGTTAAAAAAATTAAATTAATAAATTATGAACACAGGAGGTACATGAAAACATGAAGTTTATATGCCAGAAATCAGCACTTTGTGAAGCTATCAGCAATGTTTCAAAAGCTGTTTCTTCCAAGACAACAATTCCGGAACTTGAAGGCATCAAGGTAAGAGTTTCACCGGGAAAAATCGAACTGACGGGCTATAACCTCGAAATGGGGATCAGGACTGAGATTAACTCTGTAACGGAAGATTCAGGAGAATTCGTTGTAGCTTCAAAGCGTTTCAGCGATTTCACAAAGAGTTTGTCCGGTAATGAAATCAGTTTTGAAATAAACGAAAAACTTGATGTCAAGATTTTATGCGGTTCAACAGAGTACGGTTTTACAGCAATGTCAGCAGAAAACTATCCGGATTTACCGATAATTGACACTGAAAAAACTTTCAACGTGAAAAGTTCCGTTCTGAAATCCATGATTCACCAGACAAGCTATGCAACATCCATGAACGAGAGCAAACCGGTTCTTACTGGTGAATTATTTGACATTGAGGACGAAAAATTCAACATGGTTGCAATTGACGGTTTCAGACTTGCAATCAGAAGCGAGTTCATAGACAATACCGGAAGCTATCAGTTCGTAGTTCCGAAAAAGGCATTACTGGAATTATCTTCGCTTATCAGGGATGACAGAGACTGCATAATCCACATCAACGAAAAACACATCATCTTCGAGACAGGCAATGTTTTTATAATTTCAAGACTGCTTGAAGGAACTTTCCACAAGTACAAGCTCAGTATACCGTCAGAACACAAAACGGAAGTTATTATCAGCAAAAGGGAATTTCTGAACAGTCTGGAGAGATGTTCGCTTGTTAACGACGAAAAAAACAAAACTCCTGTTCACTGTGAAATCAGGGAAGATACTGTGAATATCAGATGCCATACTGGCATAGCCAAGTTTAACGATGCGATACAAGCAGACGTAACAGGCGAAACCGTCACTATCGGCTTTAATCATAAGCTTATGGCAGATGCTGTACGAGTAGCAGATGGTGATAAAATACGCATACGCTTTAACGGCTCAAAGAAAGTCATAGAAATTCTACCGCTTGAAGGTAAAGATTTTATATTTCTTGTAATGCCTGTAAATCTCAGGAGCTATTGATTTTTTCAGGATTTTGTGATATAATTTACTTACGGTCTTAACAGACCTTACGGAAAATCACACTCAGACTAACAGGAAATCTTTCAGGAAACAAAATCCGTAACTGTAACATACCCCTGAGAGCGTCTGTAATGCATTCTGAGACGCTTTCAGGGGGTGGGTAGTATAATTTAACCCTGAAAGTCTGAAACGTCAAATAAGGGCATTACAGAGCGTCTCAGAAGGTGTGTCATTTTTCAGCATTTCAGACATGAAGAAACTTGTCCATATCAGACATAACAAAAAAATTTTCTCCGTTACGGTAAGCTGACAGGAAAAAATAAAACTTCATCTCTGATATGCTCCTGAGAGCTTCTACAATGCGTTCTACGGAACTTTCGGGTAGGGGGTAGTATAATTTAACCTTGAAAGCAGAAAACGTCAAATAAGGGCATTACAGACCGTCTCAGAAGATGTGTCGTTTTTCAGCATTTCAGAACATGAAAAAATTTTTCCGTAAAGGACATTAAGAAAAATCTTCTCAATTACTGAAACCTTTCAGAAAAATAAAATTTCTTTCCTGATATGCCTCTGAGAGCGTCTGTGATGCGTTTTAAGACACTTCCAGGGGGTAGGTGGTATAACTTGACCCCTGAAACAGAAAACGTCAAATAAGGGCACTACAGACCGTCTCAGAGGGTATCTGCTTTTTTGGCTATCAGAACATGAAAAATTTTCCTGTAAGCTTTTAAATCCAGTTTTTATTAATTATCAATATCTTGTAAAATCAAACAATCAGAACTTTCGGGTAGGGGGTAGTATAATTTAACCTTGAAAGCAGAAAACGTCAAATAAGGGCATTACAGACCGTCTCAGAAGATGTGTCGTTTTTCAGCATTTCAGAACATGAAAAAATTTTTCCGTAAAGGACATTAAGAAAAATCTTCTCAATTACTGAAACCTTTCAGAAAAATAAAATTTCTTTCCTGATATGCCTCTGAGAGCGTCTGTGATGCGTTTTAAGACACTTCCAGGGGGTAGGTGGTATAACTTGACCCCTGAAACAGAAAACGTCAAATAAGGGCACTACAGACCGTCTCAGAGGGTATCTGCTTTTTTGGCTATCAGAACATGAAAAATTTTCCTGTAAGCTTTTAAATCCAGTTTTTATTAATTATCAATATCTTGTAAAATCAAACAATCAGACAATTGATTATTAATACTAAAAAATAAAAATTTAGTCGTTATCAGCTAAAAAAATTAGCTTTTACCGGCTGGAAAGGTTGTTACTGAACATGACAGAAAAAATCAGGATAAACACGGAATTTATCAAACTTGAAGCGTTATTGAAATTCGCATCTCTCGTCAGTTCCGGAGGTGAAGCCAAAATATGCATACAGGACGGAAAAGTTGCGGTAAATGGCGAAATATGCACTATGCGAGGGAAAAAAATACGTTCCGGAGACAAGGTTTCTTTCGGCAAAAACGAGGTAATCGTTGAGTGATTATAACCCATGCGGAAATCAGAGGATTCCGGAATCTGTCGGACACGGAACTGCTACCAGACCCGAAGTATAATATAATCACCGGACTTAACGCACAAGGTAAGACAAACCTGCTCGAAGCGTTGTGGATTATGTCAGGTTGCAGGAGTTTCCGCTCTTCAAGGGAGAAAGATTATATTTCATTTTCCAGAAATAAAGCAACGGTAGAGATTAAAATTCTTGATAATATCCGTGAACAGATAATCAGAACTGAAATATCACGTGGAAACAATGTCTTGAAAAATATAATACTTAACGGCGTGAAACAGAAAGGCACAAAGTCACTTTTCGACGTTTTCCGGTGTATCGCTTTCACTCCCGACGATGTGGATATTATCAAGGGCTCACCGGAAAAACGGAGAAATTTTGTTGATATGGCATATTCGCAACTGAACCCTGCATCTGTGGCATATCTGAACCGTCATAACAGACTGCTTAACCAACGCAATGCCTTGTTGAAAGAAATCTCTGAAAACAGAACAAACCCCGATATTCTCGCAACTATCGACAGACAAACAGCTGAAACAGGAGCATATATTTCACATATGCGTTATGAGTATATCAGGAAAATCAACCGCATCTGTGGCGAATTATACCGGACTCTTTCCGGTGGTAACGAAAATCTGGAACTTGAATACAAGTCGAACGTTTACCGGTCAGAAGACCTGAAAAATCCGGTAAATCGGGAAACTTCCCGTATATACTTCCGGAGGTTACAGGAAACTTCCGGTTATGACATCAGGACAGGCTCTACACACACCGGCGTAAACCGTGACGAAATCGTAATCAGAATCAACGGTCTTAACGCAAGGGAATACGCATCACAAGGACAGATTAAGAGCACCGCACTTGTCATGAAACTTGCACAGGCGGAGATATTCACAGAAAAATCTGACGATACGCCGGTAATATTTCTTGATGACGTTATGGGTGAACTTGATGAAAACCGTCAGCGGTTTGTGTTTGATATTATAAAAAAAATGCAGGTTTTTATCACTACGTGTAACAAAAGCTCACTTCTTCCGGAAATCAGAGGCAGAATATACCGGATACATGATGGAAAACTTATCGGAGAGTAAATCGTGACAGTCTGTCAGTTTATGCAATGCGTTCTGTGACGTTTTCAGGAAGTCATAAACTGACACTGTGTCAGTTTAACAGTTCCTGAAAAGGACGTTGTAGTTTATACTGAAAGGTGATGTTATTTTTTCCGGACTGCAAAAAAAATAAATTTCGGGAGGCTGAAAGATGTATCTTCATATAGGGAATAATTACACCGTCAATCTTCATGATGTCGTCGGGATTTTCGACATAGAAAACACTACAACAGGTAAATTCACAAAGAAATTTCTTGAACGTGCTGAAAAAAATCACTTATGTGTATATACGACTTACGAAATGCCGAAAAGTTTCATAATAACCGTCAGTAACGGTACGGAAAAAGTCTATATATCGCAGTTATCAGCGTATACACTCAGAAAGCGTATGGCAGACGGTAAGAATAAATAAAATTTTGAAAAAATCGGAGGTAAATTGAGTATGCAGAATAATAATTACGACGAAAACGACATACAGGTACTGGAAGGTCTGGAAGCGGTGAGGAAACGACCGGCAATGTATATAGGCTCTACCGGTGAAGGTGGTCTGCATCACCTTGTTTATGAGATTGTCGATAACTCAATTGACGAATCCTTAGCAGGTTACTGTACGGAAATAAACGTTGAATTACTGGAAAATGATGTAATCCGTGTATCTGATAACGGCAGAGGTATCCCAACCGGAATCCATCAGAAAGAAGGCATTTCAGCGGCAACCGTTGTATATACTGTTCTTCATGCCGGTGGAAAATTCGGTGGTGGCGGATACAAGGTTTCCGGCGGTCTTCATGGTGTAGGAGCTTCAGCAGTAAATGCGTTGTCGGAGTGGTTGGAGCTTACTGTTTATGACGGTCAGAACGTATGGTTTCAACGGTTCGAACGTGGTAATTATTCCGAGCCTATAAAAATTACCGGAAAAACTGACAAAACCGGTACAAGCGTTATGTTTAAGGCTGATGGTGAAATCTTTGAAACTACAGTATATAACCGTGACACTCTCCTGAAGAGACTTCGGGAGCAGGCTTTTCTGAATGCCGGTCTTAAAATAACCTTCACAGATTTAAGAAACAAAGATACATTTTCCGAAAGTATGTTCTATGAGGGAGGCATAAGACAGTTTGTCGAACATATACACAAAGTCAGAGGGCTTGAAAGTCTTTCCGGAAACGTAATTTACTTTACCGGAACTTACGGAGATATGACAGCTGAAATTGCTTTACAGTACAACGACGGCTACAATGAATTGATTTTATCATTTGCGAATAATATTCATACAAAAGACGGTGGCTCACATGAAACCGGTTTCAAGAACGCACTTACAAAAGCAGTCAACGAATACGGACGGAAAATGGGTCTTCTCAAGGATAAGGAAAAACTCGGTGGTGACGATATACGAGAGGGTCTGACCGCAGTTATTTCTGTTAAACTTACAGAGTGTGAATTTGAATCACAGACAAAAGTAAGGCTTGGCAATCCGGAAGTGAAACCGTTTATTGAAAAACTTGTACAGGAAAAGCTGATGAATTTCCTTGAAGAGAATCCGGATATTGCTAAAATGATTTTTGAAAAAAGCCTTTCCGCATTAAAAGCACGTGAGGCAGCAAGACGTGCGAGGGAAGCGGAACGTAACAAGAACGCTTTCGGGAAAACTGCAATGCCGGAAAAATTAGCGGACTGTTCAGAACGTGATAACCGTTACACAGAAATATACATTGTCGAGGGAGATTCCGCCGGTGGTTCGGCAAAACAAGGACGTGACAGACGTTATCAGGCAATACTTTCACTGTGGGGTAAAATGCTGAACGTCGAGAAGGCAAGAATAGATAAAATTTACGGTAACGACAAGTTATCACCGGTAGTCTCCGCACTCGGTACGGGTATAGGTGAGGATTTCGACATTGAAAAATTACGTTACGGAAAAGTAATAATTATGGCTGATGCCGACGTTGACGGTATGCACATAAGGGCATTGTTACTGACGTTCTTTTTCCGCTATATGAGACCATTGATTACCAACGGCAATATTTATATAGCACAGCCTCCGCTTTTCAGGGTGGAGAGAAACAAACAGATTCGTTACGCATTTTCCGATGAGGAAAGAGACCAGTTTATCAGGGAACTTTCTGAAAACGGCAGGTATAAGGTTGATATACAGCGTTACAAAGGACTTGGTGAGATGAACCCCGAACAGTTATGGGAAACTACCATGAATCCGGAAACACGTACAATCGTTAAAATTTCAATGGAAGACGCATTAAGGGCTGACGAGATTTTCACCGTACTTATGGGCGATAAGGTTGATTTAAGACGTAAATTCATAGAAGAAAATGCAAAATTCGTACAGGATTTAGACATATGAAGGATAATTATTTATTTGAAAAAAATTATTCCATACCGTTTGAAATTTTCCGTGAGGGATATATTGAATTTCAGAAGAAGTTTGTATTTCCGCAGGCAAATTTAACAGCAATCGCATTTCTGATACTCGCCGGAATTTTTATATTTTCCGTAATCGACGATAATTCCCAGTATTTTGCCTACCTGCTCATATTTGTGTGTCTGGCAATGGCTGTTCGTCAGTGGTATAATCCACGGAAATTAAGGTCAAATCTGTTTGAAAGTTTCCGGATGACAGAAAATACAGTGTACAGAATTTCAGTAAATGAAAAATATGTTGATATTTCTACAGTAACAACAGGTGAGAAACAGGAAGACGACGATATACCGGAAAAAAGCCGTGTTCCGATAGATGAAGGTTTTTCCTTGATGGAATATGATAAATATTTTCTGATATTTTCAGGAAAGATAATATTTTATATTATTCCAAAGGAAAATTTTTCCGAAAATGAGAACGAAATTTTAAGAAATCTGAAATAAATCCACAGGAGGTAATAAATTTGATTTACAATGATAACTCAAAAGTAATCAATACGGAAATATGCGACGAGATGCAGAATTCTGTACTTAATTACGCAATGTCTGTAATTGTTTCCAGAGCGTTACCAGATGTCAGGGACGGTTTAAAGCCTGTACACCGGAGAATTCTATATACACTCCATGAAAACGGTCTGACACCGGACAAAGCTTACAGAAAATGTGCGGATACAGTCGGTGCGGTACTCGGACGCTATCACCCACACGGCGATACTTCCGTATATGACGCACTCGTAAGGCTTGCACAGGATTTTTCAATGCGTTATCCACTTGTAGACGGTCACGGAAACTTCGGCTCTATCGACGGCGACGGTGCGGCTGCTTACCGTTACACAGAAGCGAAAATGTCCAAAATAACGCTTGATATGCTCACCGATATTAACAAAAATACTGTTGACTTCGTTTCAAATTACGATGACCGCCTGAAAGAACCGGAAGTCTTACCGTCACGCTTTCCTAACCTGCTCGTAAACGGTTCTGTGGGAATTGCCGTCGGTATGGCAACCAATATCCCACCTCACAATTTAGGCGAAATTATTGACGGTCTCAGATTACTGATTGATAATCCCGATTGTACACTTGACGAGTTAATGGAGTATATAAAAGCTCCGGATTTCCCTACAGGTGGCGTAATAATGGGTAAAGCCGGAATACGTTCCGCATACGCTACCGGCAGAGGTAAAATAATACTCCGTTCACGTACTCATTTTGAGGAAATCAAGGGCAGAAACTGTATCATTATCGACGAAATACCGTTCATGTTGCGTAAGGAAAGATTACTGAAAAGTATCAACCAGCTTGTAAGGGATAAAAAGATTGAAGGTCTTTACGATCTGCGGGACGAATCCGACAAGGACGGTATGCGTGTAGTAATCGAACTGAAAAAAGATGCGATACCGGAAATTGTATTGAATAAACTTTTTGCCCTTACGCAGTTACAGGATACTGTGGGAATCATAATGCTTGCACTCGTCGACGGTGAACCAAAAATACTCACACTTAAGGAAATGTTACAGAAATACCTTGAATTTCAGGTTGAAGTTATCCGTAGACGTACTGAATATGATTTGAAAAAGGCTCTTGAAAGGTCACATATTCTGCAAGGTTTCGTACTTGCTTCCGACAATATAGACGATGTAATAGAAATTCTCAGGGATAGCGGTAATATTTCAGAGGGAAAGAAAAATATTATCGAATATTTCAGAGATGTTGAAATTTCCGGACTCCTTGACCATGATAAATACGATTTTTCCGGACTTCATATCGAAAATGAAACTGGTCTTTCTGACGAGCAGGCAGAAGCTATAGTACAAATGCGATTAGGTGCTTTAACCGGTCTCGAAAGGCAGAAAATCACAGACGAGCTTTACGGATTACTTACGAAAATATCGGATTATGAGGACATTCTGAACGATGTCAGCAGGGTATACGAGATAATAATAAATGACCTCGATAATATCCGGAAAAAATTTAACGATAAAAGACGTACCGACGTTGAGACGGTCAGCGGTGAAGTTGATATTGAAGACCTTATACCGCATGAAGACTGCGTTGTGACGTTGACGAATAACGGTTATATAAAGCGTATGCCGGTAGCGGAATACAAGACCCAGAAGCGTGGCGGACGTGGTATAACAGGTATGAAACAGCGGGAAGAAGATTTTGTAGAGGAAATGTTTGTCTGCGGAAGTCATGATAACGTGCTGTTTATATCTAATTTCGGGATAATGTATAAGCTGAAATGCTATGAAGTACCAGACGGTACAAAGGCATCACGGGGCTTTAACCTGATAAACCTGCTCTCACTCGGTGACGGTGAAAAAGTTACCGCAATGATTAAGACAACCGATTTCAGCGAAAATAAATTCATAACAATTGTAACAAGAAACGGTAAAATAAAACGAACAAATCTTTCACTTTACAGGAATGTAAGTAAACGTGGATTGCGTGCGATAGGGCTTGATGACGGTGACGAAATAGCCGGTGTACGCCTGACGGACGGCAACGCACAGATATTTGTTGCAACTCATGACGGTATGCTGATACGCATTGAGGAATCGAAAGGACGTTCAATGTCACGTACCGCACACGGCGTAAAAGTAATGAAATTACGGGATGGCGATTATGTGGTAGGAATTGCCCGTATGCGTGAAGGTGCGTCACTGCTGACTGTCACGGAAAACGGTTACGGAAAACGTACTGAAATTTCAAATTACCGTATTCAGAACAGAGGAGGATATGGTCTGAAAAATTACCACGTCGATGACGTAAGGGGGCACGTATGCGGAATAAAAATTGTTGACGAAACAGATGATATTATCATGGTATCGAGTGACGGAATCATTATCAGGATTCTTGCAAGCGATATAAGAATAATGGGTCAGTATGCTAAGGGTGTGCGTTTAATGCGTGTCCGTGACGGTGCAAAAGTAGTGGCGTTTACACGGGCAGAACATGATGAAAGCACACAACATATTTCACCTGAGGAGCAGGCGGAAAATGAGTAATAAATTTCTGAAATCGCTTGTTATTTTTTCAGCCGGATATATTTTTCTTGAAAACAGATTCATGCTGGATACAAGACGGGAATTTATCGGAAAAACCAATGAAAACAGTATAAAAATAGCCCATATTTCAGATTTGCATAAAAACAGGTTCGGGGATAACAATTCCCGAATCTGTCGCATTTTACGGCGTGAAAATCCGGATATTATTTTCATTACCGGTGACCTCGTTTCAAGGGATGAAACTGATTTTTCCGGAATGAAAATATTTCTCGGAAATCTGAAAAAAACAGCTCCGGTGTTCATGATTTACGGAAACCATGAACAGTCTTTACCCGGTAATTTACGGAATGAATTTAAAGAAACCGTAAAAAATACCGGAATAATTTTACTTGAAAACAATTCCGTAAATCTGAAAATAAAGGACAGAATTTTTAATATATACGGTCTGCGTGAAAATTACGAAGTTTACAAAAAAGACGGTAAATACAGGAATCTTGAAAAAATAACGCCGGAAATGCTGTATAGTCTTTTAGGAAATCCGACGGAAAACGATAATACAATTCTGCTTGCACATAATCCGTTATTTGCGGAAGCGTATGCGGAATGGGGTGCGGATTATACATTTTCCGGACACGTACACGGCGGACTTATCCGTATTTTCGGCAAGGGTATTTTATCTCCGGAACGGAAATTTTTTCCCGAATATTCAAAAGGAATCTATAAAACCGGAAATATGAGATTATGCGTATCCGGTGGGTTAGGAAAAATACGTCTTTTCAATCCGCCTGAAATTGTGATTTACAATCTATAGGAAAACCGCAAAAATAATAAGTAAAATCCCACCTGTCCACGAAAAATCGTATTTTAATTCAGATAATTTTTTTCCGGTGAAATTACCCATATTTATAGAAATCAACCCTGCAAGGAAAGTAAAAATAAATGCGGGAAAGGGCTTTATACCGGTGAAGCCACTGCTAAGACCTGTTGCGGCGGAATCAAGAGAACTCGCAAGGGAAAGGGCTACCGCTTCCGTTACCGAAAGGACTTTTGAATTATCAAAATCTGCTGTGGTTTCGTCGAGATATAATTTCATTACAATTCCATATTTTCCCGAACGTACGGAGAGTTCCCCTTTTTCTGAAATATGATTTGTGATGCTTCTGATTATACTTCTGAAAATCGTCATTATTCCGATTGAAATTATTATGAATTTTCCGGAAATACTGCATAGTTCCGGTGAAAGAAACTTTGCTATGAAATCCGAAAATTTCAGCGATATTCCGAGAGTTAACGCACTTATAAAACTTATAACCGTCATTGAAAAAAACGGTATTTTTATTCCACTGTTAATATAAGTGACCGCTACAAGATATGTATCTAAACTCACAATTATTGCAAGAAAAATTTCAGTATACAAAATTCACCACCTCCGGTATATATTATGCAACTTTCTGCCGGAATGTCAAAAACTGTGGAAGTGATGTAATATTTTTTAACTGTAATATAATTAATAAATTCGCTGTTCTGCCGGACAGTGAATTTTTTTGTAAATTAATATTGCATTTGGTCTTTTTTTGTGGTATGATATAATTTAAGAATGCCATAAGGCAAATTTATATGTTAGGAGTAATTATAAATGCCAAAGAGACATGACATCAACAAAATCATGATTATCGGTTCAGGACCTATAATCATCGGTCAGGCGTGCGAATTTGACTATTCCGGTACTCAGGCTTGTAAGGCTTTGAAAAATCTCGGTTATGAGATAGTACTTGTCAACTCAAACCCTGCAACAATCATGACAGACCCCGATGTTGCCGATATAACCTATATCGAACCCCTTAACGTCGCAAGGCTCACACAGATTATCGAAAAAGAGCGTCCTGATGCCCTGCTCCCGAATTTAGGCGGACAATCCGGACTGAACCTGTGTTCTGAACTGGATAAAGCCGGAGTATTGAAACAGTATGGCGTACAGGTAATAGGCGTACAGGTTGACGCTATCGAACGAGGAGAAGACCGTATAGAGTTCAAGCATACTATGGACAAACTCGGTATTGAAATGGCACGCAGTGAGGTTGCCTATTCCGTAGATGAAGCGGTTAAAATCGCAGAAACCCTGAAATATCCGGTAGTACTCCGTCCGGCGTACACTATGGGCGGAGCAGGTGGCGGTATGGTCTATAACGTCGACGAACTCAAAGTAGTGTGTGCAAGAGGTCTTCAGGCTTCACTCGTCGGACAGGTTCTTGTTGAAGAGTGCGTAAGTGGCTGGGAAGAGCTCGAATTAGAGGTAGTCAGAGATGCGGAAAACAATATAATCACAGTATGCTTTATTGAAAATATTGACCCTATCGGCGTTCATACCGGCGATTCTTTCTGTTCCGCACCTATGCTTACAATACCGGAGGACGTACAGAAAGAACTTGAAAAGCAGGCATACAGAATAGTTGAATCAATCGAAGTTATCGGCGGTTGTAACTGTCAGTTCGCAAGAGACCCCGAAACCGGAAGAATTATCGTAATCGAGATAAACCCCCGTACTTCCCGTTCTTCAGCCCTCGCCTCAAAGGCTACAGGTTTCCCGATTGCTCTTGTATCCGCTATGCTTGCGTGCGGACTTACATTGAAGGATATACCGTGCGGAAAATACGGCACACTTGACCAGTACAGACCCGACGGTGATTATGTCGTAATCAAATTTGCAAGGTGGGCGTTTGAAAAATTCAAGGGTTCAGAAGATAAACTCGGCACACAGATGCGTGCTGTCGGCGAGGTTATGAGTATCGGCAAGACATACAAGGAAGCATTCCAGAAAGCTATAAGAAGTCTTGAAACCGGACGTTATGGGCTCGGATTCGCCAGGGATTTCAATAAGAAGTCGAAAGATGAATTACTTTCCCTGCTCCGCTATCCGACAAGTGAAAGACAGTTCATTATTTACGAGGCACTCCGGAAAGGTGCTACTATAGACGAAATATATGAACTCACCAGAATAAAGCATTATTTCCTGAAAGAAATGCTTGAACTGGTTCAGGAGGAAGAAAAACTTATTTCCTTAAAAGGAAAAGTACCGGAAAAACCGGTACTTAAGCAGGCGAAACTTGATGGATTTTCCGACAGATACCTTAGTATGTTACTTGAAGTATCTGAAGAAGAAGTACGCAACAAACGCCTTGAATATGATATAAAAGAAGCGTGGGAGGGTGTACACGTAAGCGGTACGGAAAATTCCGCTTACTATTATTCAACGTATCATCTCGAAAAAGACGAAAGCCCTTCAAGTGACAAGCCGAAAATTATGATACTTGGTGGTGGTCCTAACAGAATAGGTCAGGGTATAGAATTTGATTACTGTTGCGTACACACCGCCCTGGCACTCAAAAAACTGGGCTTTGAGTCAATAATAGTCAATTGTAATCCGGAAACCGTTTCCACTGATTACGACACTTCCGACAAGCTCTATTTTGAACCCCTTACCCTTGAAGATGTCCTGAGTATTCACGACAAGGAAAAACCTTTAGGAGTTATCGCACAGTTCGGCGGTCAGACACCTCTGAATCTTGCCGGTGACCTCAAAAAGTATGGGGTAAAGATACTCGGAACTACTCCGGAAACCATAGACCTTGCGGAAGACCGTGACCATTTCCGGGCTATGATGGACAAACTCGGTATTCCCATGCCGGAAGCAGGTATGGCGGTGACGGTAGAAGAAGCACTTGAAATAGCTAATAAAATAGGCTATCCTGTAATGGTAAGACCTTCTTATGTACTCGGCGGACGTGGTATGGAAGTAGTACACGATGATGACATGATGAGGGTATATATGGCAAGTGCAATAGGCGTTACTCCAGACCGTCCTATTCTTATTGACCGTTTCCTGCACCATGCAACAGAGTGTGAAGCAGATGCAATTTCTGACGGTAAGCATTGTTTTGTACCGGCTGTTATGGAGCATATCGAACTTGCAGGTGTACATTCCGGCGACTCCGCCTGCATACTACCGGCAAAGAATCTGACGGATAAACAGATTGAGACTATAAAGGACTATACACGGAAAATAGCTGTTGAAATGAACGTCTGCGGACTTATGAATATGCAGTATGCGATAGAAGATGATACCGTTTACGTCCTCGAAGCTAACCCGAGGGCATCACGTACAGTACCGCTTGTATCAAAGGTATGCAGTATAAATATGGTAAAGATTGCTACGGAAATAATTACCGCAGAACTTACCGGCAGAACGTCACCCGTACCGTCTCTTACCGATAAGACCATTACACATTACGGCGTAAAAGAAGCAGTGTTCCCTTTCAATATGTTTCAGGAAGTAGACCCTGTATTAGGTCCTGAAATGCGTTCGACAGGTGAAGTACTGGGTATATCTGATTCTTTCGGTGAGGCTTATTATAAGGCACAGGAAGCTACACAGACAAGACTTCCGGAAGAAGGTACTGTATTACTCAGTGTATGTGACCGTGACAAGCCGGAACTTATCGAGATTGCACAGGCATTCCATGAACTTGGTTTCCGTATCGTTGCAACGGGAAATTGTTATAAAATGATTAAAGATTCCGGTATTCCTTGTGAAAAGATATTCAAAATCTACGAGGGACGACCGAATATTGCCGACCAGATTGCTAATGGTGAAATCCAGCTTATTATAAACACTCCGGCTGGCAAGACAAGTTCGCACGATGACAGCTATATAAGAAAATCCGCTATAAAACACCGTATCCCTTATATGACCACTATGGCAGCCGCCAAGGCTTCGGCGGAAGGCATAAAGGCTATAAAACACGACAAACATTTTAACGTAAAATCTTTACAGGCACATCACGCTGACATAAAATAATATTTCCTGTTGCACTCCTGCCCTCTCTGATATGAGGTGGCAGGAGTTTTTTTATTTAATATTATTCGGGTATAATATCTTCCGGATATAATATACATTCGTCATTGTTCCAGTCAAATGTTAAGTAATACTGACATTCACGGTTTTCATCAATGCGGTTTCCAGGGATTTTGTATGATGCATCATATTGCTTTTGTATTATTTCACAGTATTCATCCCATGATAAATTTACACCGTCGTCATAAGCACCATTAAGAACAAGTGCGAAATTTTTGTAAGTAAAAATCCAGTCAAAACTAACCTGTGGCTTGCCGTTTTTACCGTTAAGTCGTGAACTGTGTTCCAGTTTATAAAGACCTTTTTTGATATCATCTTCAGTCATTCTTTTGAGAATTTTATTAACAGGAGACGGTATTGGTTCTTTAAGTGAGCTGATATCCCAATTGATAGTCGGGAAAGATGTACAGATTTCATTGAAATTCTTCTTGAAACTTTCGAAAAATTCTACATCAGCAAACGTGAGATAATTATGATAATATTCACCATGATCACTTATCATGTTAAGTTTCTCAATTAAAAACTTAAATTTAGGGAAAGTCATATATGTAGTTCTGATATAATTGTCTAATTTATCTACTAAAGGTTTAAACTCTAAACTTTCACTGGATAAGTCAAGAAATCCTTTCACGTCTTTTTTATAAACGTCAAATACAGCACAAATATCTAAATCGGGGTCGGAGGCATCCAAAGCGTCTTCTGGTGTTTTATGCGGATTAAATCCACGTGCTTTTTTTGCTGCAAGCATTTCTCTCTCACGTTTTTCTTCTTCTGTTAGTATTTCTTCATCAAGTACAAGTGGTTTTAAATCTTCATCTGTAACTTCTTCTGGAATCAGTGATTTAATTACTTCTGCAGTATTTTCATTGGGTCTCGTTCTCCTTTTTTCTTCTCTCATTTCTTCTATCATTTCTCTTTGGGAAAATATAGAGCCAGTAAGGTATTCTATTATTTGGTCTTCTGTCGTGAACACTGGTTCGTCCGGTGGAATCTCTCCTCTTTCAGCTTTCCTTTTTGCAATAAGCATTAGTTGTCTTGGATTAAAAACTAAATTCTCTACGTTCCAGAGTTTCTTTTTCTTTTTCTCTTTCTTTTTCTTTTTCTTTTCTCGTTTGGGAGGTGTTATTATCGGGTTATTATTCAAACCTACAGAAGAAAATGATGCGGTTGTTGAAGGAAGTGTAATATTCAAGGATGACAGAGGATTACTACTGTTATTATTTGTCAGTAGTGGGTTTGGTGATGATGGTTTATTCTGAGGTTCTTGTTTTTTTGGTGGTTCAGTTTTAGGTGATTCGGTCTTAGGTGGTTCAGTTTTAGGTGATTCACTCTTCGCCTGTTCCGTATTCTCTTTTCCAAGATTTTCACGTTCCCAATTTTCCCAATATTCCTTCTTTTCTTGTTCAAGCTTTTCCAGTTCTTTTAACGACCGTTCCCACTGCACCTGTCTGACCTTCTCCATTAACTTTCTTTCTTCTTCCATCTTCTCCTGTTGCTTCTTCTCCAATTCCTTCTTCTCAATTTCCCACTTCTCCCGTGCAATTCTCTTCTCCTCTTCCCACCTATCTATTAAAACCTGTTGCTCCTGTTGCCACTGCTTATTTCTTTCCTCAATCTCCTTTTTTCGCTGTATTCGTTTATTCATATTCGCCAGTAGATCTGCAATTGTTGCATTTTCAGGTAGAGTATCTGGTTCTTTCTTTGGTAGTTGCTCCATATGTTTACGGAGACTCTCCAGTATCGCTTCAAGTGCTGAACCTACAGGTGTAGAATCTGGTACATTCTTCATAGGATCAGTCTGAGGCAATCCACTCTCCAGTAGTTCAGTCTTAGGAGGTTCACTTTCCGTTGGTTCTTCAGGTATTTCATCTTCTAATACGAATGCATCGTAATTGTCCTGATTTGCGTCTTCTATGGAATCATCATCAGATATATTTTCCTCGGAATCGTCCTGATTTAATACATTGTCTTGATTTGTGTCATCTCTGGAATCTTCATCATCATCAGATATATTTTCCTCGGAATCGTCCTGATTTAATGTAGTGTCTTGATTTGTGTCATCCTCGAAATCATCATCATCAGATATATTTTCCTCGAAATCGTCTTGATTTAATGTAGTGTCTTGATTTGTGTCATCTTTGGAATCATTATCATCAGATATATTTTCCTCGTAATCGTCCTGATTTAATGTAGTGTCTTGATTTGCGTCTTCTCTGGAATCATCATCAGATATATTTTCCT
>JAIDCY010000111.1:16667-20024 GCA_029055625.1 Ruminococcus sp.
TTGATTTTCTTCAGACTGATTTTCTTCAATCTGATTTTCTTCAGACTGGTTTTCTTCAGTTTGATTTTCTTCAACCTGGTTTTCTTCAGTTTGATTTTCTTCAACCTGCTTTTCTTCAGCCTGTTCCCGTTTCTCCTCAAGCTGTATTCTCATTTTAAATTCCTCTTGCAAGTTTTCTAGCTCTGCAAGAATATTTTTAAGCCTAAGATCTAGCGGTTTAATATCAGATGGCTTAATTGGCTCATCCGTTGGTGGTTCGCTTTTAGGCTGTTCTTCAGGTATTTCATCTTCTGATAATACGAATTTCTCGGAATTGTCCTGATTTAATGTAGTGTCTTGAGTTGTGGTTTTCTCGGAATCTTCAACACTGTTGTAATCATTTGTACTATCTTGTGTACTATTGTTTACGTTCGTATGTGAGGTTAAAAAATTTTCATCACTTTCAGGATGTGATGTATTTTCCGCTGTATATTCGGGTGTAACCGTTTTTTCTTCAGACTGCTTTTCTTCAACCTGTTTTTCTTCAGCTTGTTTTTCTTCAACCGTTTTTTCTTTAGACTGCTTTTCCGCAAGTCTTTTTTCACGTCTTTTTCTTTCACGTTCAAGGGCGATTTCTCTGTTTTTTTCGCACTTAGCCTTGTATTTTGCGGCGTCCTTTTCGATTTTTTCTGACATGAAAGAGAACGCCATTTTAATCATGCCGTCGTCTGACATATCATCAGTCTCACCGGTCATAGCAAACTTGAGCAGTGATTTCAGAAGTCTGCCAGCCTGACTGTCATTAAGTGCACTGATAAGATTTTTTGCATCATAATATACCAGAAAGCTTTTGATTTCTGCCATAAAAAAAAACAACTCCTTAATAAAATAAATTTTTCATAGCATAAACTTCACATTTCAGTAAACAATAAACTTACACTGCCGATATTGCAGTGATTTGATGTAAAGGAATGATTTTGTTGAAAAAGATTCTGTTTACCGGTACAGTAGTAATGATGTGTATATCATTGGTTTCCTGCGGAAATAATGACAATACTGATTCTTCAGTTGACAGTGAAATATATATCACGGAATATACGACAAATCCGGAATACACTACCACTACCACAGAAGACCGTTATTATGATGATGAACATTACGAGACCGACGAGGACGGAAATGTTGACCCGAAAGGGAGTTCTGCAACCGTTGAAGACCATGTACACGATGCCGTAGACGGTGTGGAAAATGCAGGAGAAAGCATAATCGACAGTGTAGGCGACGCCGCAAGTGAAATAATTGACGGAGCAGGTGATGCCGTTGATGATGTAGCCGACGGTCTGGACGGGGAAACTACTACTGAAACTACCAGTGAAGAATAATACCATAGAAGAACTGTATTTTTTAAAGGGAATACAGTTCTTTTTTCAGGAAACAAAACAGCACTGACCCCTTACAGAATCAATGCTGTTTGAAGGTTCGAGGGATAGAAAATAAATCAGTTTACAATTGTTTCTTCGGTTTCCTTGTCGAAGATGTGTATTCTGTTAGGGTCAAGAGCAACCTGAATTGTATCACCGGAACGAACTGTTGAACGTGAGCTTACACGGGCTGTGAGCGGAATACCTTCACAGTTGAGGTAGAGATAAATTTCAGCACCCATCATTTCGGTAATTTCAACCTGACATTCGATAACACCTGTTGTAGCGTTTGAGAGATACATTTCTTCGTCGTGGAGGTTTTCCGGACGGATACCAAGTGTTATTTCCTTGCCTACATAATTCTGAAGCTTTGAGTTGACTTTTGATTCCGGAACGATAATTTCAAACTTTCTCTTTGCAGAACCAAATTCAACTATGAACTGGTCATATTCTCTCTCGTATTTTAATGTAGCGTCAACGAAGTTCATTGTAGGAGAACCGAGGAATCCGGCAACGAATTTATTAGCTGGTTCGTCATACATCTTCTGAGGTGTATCAATCTGCATAACCCAGCCGTCCTTCATACATACGATTCTGTCACCCATAGTCATAGCTTCCGTCTGGTCGTGGGTAACGTAAATGAATGTTGTACCAAGCTGTTTATGAATTTTGGAAATTTCCGTTCTCATCTGTCCACGGAGTTTTGCGTCGAGGTTTGAAAGAGGCTCGTCGAGTAAGAAAACCTTAGGGGAACGCACGATAGCACGACCGAGTGCCACACGCTGACACTGACCACCGGACATTGCACGGGGCTTTCTGTCGAGGAGGTGGGAGAGGTCAAGAATTTTAGCGGCTTCATTAACTTTTCTTTCGATTTCGTTCTTATCAACCTTACGGAGTTTAAGACCGAATGCCATGTTTTCAAAAACTGTCATGTGCGGATAGAGAGCGTAGTTCTGGAAAACCATTGCAATATCTCTGTCCTTAGGGGCGATGTCGTTTACGAGACGGTCACCGATATAAAGTTCACCTTCTGAGATTTCCTCAAGTCCGGCAATCATACGGAGCGTTGTAGACTTACCACAACCGGAAGGACCAACGAAAACGATAAATTCCTTGTCTCTTATGTCAAAGGTTGTGCTGTGAACGGCTTCGACATTGCCAGGGTAGATTTTCTTTATTTGTTTAAGGCTAAGACCTGCCATTTTTAAATATTCCTCCAATTCAAAAAAATTTCTTCCGGCACAGAATAAAATACCGGCTATAATAATATAATAACAGATTTCAGAAAAATTTGCAAGATGTCAAATTGCCGAAGTTATGACCGATTGTTTATTAATTTTGCCGAAAATTTACCCGAAAATTTACTACATAAACGGTCAAAATCGGGTTCATAAAACAGACTTTCAACATTTTTGTGCAATAATTCCATATGTTCACCAAAGCCCAGTTTTTCGGGTAAAATCAGACCACCGACGGCAATTCTCATTAAAACCTCGACGTGATTTCCAACCGCTGAAAACATTCTTTTCACCTGATGGAATTTACCTTCATGAAGTCTTATAAATGCCAGTTTTTCGGACAATTCCGAACATCTTACGTCCGCGGGCAGACATTGTTCACCGTTTAATTTTAAACCGTTTCTGAATAAATTAATATATTCAATTTTAAATGGTTGGTCAAGTTTCACAATATAGATTTTCGACACGTGATGAGCAGGCGATAAAATCCGGTGTGCTAGTTCGCCGTCATTGGTGATGAGAAGCAGTCCGAGTGAATCCTTATCAAGACGTCCGGCTGGGAACATATCTTTTGTCCGCAGACTTTCCGGCAGTAAATGCATTACACTGATGCCGTTGCTGTCGGAAGTTGAAGATACGTAACCGGCTGGTTTATTTATAATAATGTACCGGAACTTCTGATTTTTTATCTCGTTGCCGTCAACCGTGACCTTCAC
>JAIDCY010000112.1 GCA_029055625.1 Ruminococcus sp.
TTTCTGGCTGTTTTTCGGATTTATCCGGATTTTATCGATTTTTTTCATTTTTTGTGTTTAGTATGTTACTTTACAAAAATAAAATATTTAATTTTTTTATTTTCCGTAAAGTATTGCAATTTAAATGAATATATGTTATAATATTCTAGGAGGCTTTAAAATGAAAATTTTCCGTAAAAATAAACAAATTCTGCCTGTTCCGGAGGGATTCACACCGGATGACATCAAGATTGAAGCGAGTATATGTACCGGTGAAAAAATTATTGGTTTCTATGATAAGTCGACAAGGAAACTTTTTTCTGCTGAACTCGTCCGGAATGATGAAGATATTTCCCGATTTTACCGGAAATACGGCATTAAATAAACAGATTCCACCTGCTCCGGACTGGTGATACATTACGCATTTAATAAAATTTTTTTGAGGAGTTTTTTTATGAAAAGAACAGATTATATCAGCTGGGACGAGTATTTTATGAGTGTGGCGTTGCTATCCGCACAGAGAAGTAAAGATAATTCCACACAGGTCGGGGCGTGCATCGTCAACGATGAAAAAAAAATAGTCGCCGTCGGTTATAACGGTATGCCCCGGGGTTGTGATGATGACGATATGCCCTGGGAGCGTCAGGGGAATAACCCCCTCGATACGAAATATCCCTACGTCTGCCACGCTGAACTTAATGCGATTCTTAACAGTAACGCCGTTTCGCTTAACGGCTGTACGCTTTATGTGACGCTCTTTCCGTGTAATGAGTGCGCAAAGGCTATTATCCAATCCGGCATCAGACGAATTGTTTTTTATGATAACAAATACGCCGGTACTGACAGCGTGACCGCTTCCGAATTTATGTTCAGAAAATGTGGTGTTGCCGTTGAGGAATACCGGAAGTCCGACAGAATTATTACAATTTCTCTGTAATTTTATTAAAAAAAAACAGTCCTTTTGCGAAAAAAAGACTGTTTTTTTCTTCTTATTATCCTATAAATGCTTTTTTCGCACGTGCAGCAATCGCTTTTGTTGTGAAAAGGTCAAGCAACGCACCTACTCCACCACCAGCAACAGGCACAAGTTTTGCAAGGTTTATTATGCCTTTTTCGCCAAATTTTGTCATGAGCCGGAAGCCTACTCTCTGATTTATCTTTACAAGAACTTTCCCCGGAATCTGCTTTACTGCCTGTAATGCCAGCTTGTTGCCAACCTTTATTCCCGCTATTTTTATTGCGTCTTCTACCGTCATTCCAACAAGCGTCATGTAAGCCATTGTCTTTACGGAATCGTCATACGGATTGTATCCCCCTAAAGCCGCAAGTGCGGCAATCATCCTTATCTGCACGTAAATATTCCCTGCAACGTCCGCCGGTATAGCTATAGGTAACGTGATAAGTCCGCCCAGACCCGTGACAAATCCGGTTGTGGTGCATTTTGCAATCTGTGCGTTTATGAGTTTTTTTGATGCCTTTTCAACATCGCCGTTATTCTTTGAAAGATATTCCTTTGCGAGAGTAACCGCACTTTCCGAAGTGGGAAGCCCTTTTAAAGCGGATGCGTAGCATTTGTCGAGTATCTGCACGCCCTTATTCGATATTTCAACTTCTGAAGCCATATTTTTTTCTCCTTTTATATGTAAAAATTATTTATAACATAATTATACACAAAGTATCAGACATATGGTAGTCTGTTCAAAAAAAGTTTACAGTTTTTTTACAGAAAATTCAAATAATCGACAATCTGCTATACTCTGCCTGATTTTTTCAGAAAATTCTGTAGCCGTCGTCGTATGTGCCGATAGCATTAGGAATACCTGAGATTTCGCTGATATTGTAAGCATTTCCACATGAAAAACGGGGTCTTGCGCAATAATGGCAGTGACTGCCTGTGGAATATCCTGTATTGCCTTCAACGCCGATAACGTCCGTAATTTTTACCGTATTACCGGCTTTTACCCGAATTTCCGAAAGATGCCCGAAGTAATAGTAATTTCCGCCCATACTTCTGATGCACACGTAAAGACCGAAGCCCTGCGAGTGATTGGAAGGATTTTCCCAGCCTGCGAAGTGAACCGTGCCGTTTACCGTACTGTGTATCACTTTACTGTCGAGACCGACGAGATCCAGACCGTCATGAGCCTGCCCTTTAAATTCCTGTGTGACCCGAAACTTTCCCATATATGGTGAGTTCATATTTTATTCTTCCTTTCTGATCTGATTAAATTTTCAGAGTATATCCGCATAATATGTGGGAAATCATAAATTTTCAATAAAAAGAGGTTGTATAAGAGTAAAATATTTCTGAATTGCCGGAAAATGCGGAACATACTCTGATTTAAATTATATCATAATCATTACATAAAAATCAATATAAAATTCCGGAAAAAATCCGAAAATTCCAGAACAGGCAGTAATCGCATCAATTTTTTAAGTTACTCTGAAGGAATCAAGAAGATCCTCCGTCCAGGTCTGCGACTTATTATATGGACAGACCTATAAGTGGCTCATGGGGTATACGTCCTCCGACAACAGAGTTGAAGGACAGAAATTCATCAATGTATATCTCCGGCTATGCTCTTTTATCAGATAACACAGCTGTTTTTTTTATACACTTTTATTTTTACTTCGTCCTTCTTTTTTAGCTATTTCTGCTATTTTATTATTTGTGAATTAACACGCAAAACGTCAAAAATCAGCCTGAAAAATTTACAGAATGTAAAATTTGCGAAAAGTATATTTAAATTTAAATGCAGAAAAATACTATTTAAAGACCATTGTATGTAATATATAACTTTATAATTACCGATTTTCCAAGCGAAAACAGCTTTTTTCCGG
>JAIDCY010000113.1 GCA_029055625.1 Ruminococcus sp.
CCTGCGGATTTTTGCCTTGTCATCAACAAAATCTTGCCGAAAATCCGCACACTAATCTTGTGAAGACAGGTTCTTATTATATCATATCTTCCTTGATTTGTCAATTATATATAATTATTGACTGAATTAAACAGATAAAGCAAGGCTGATATACCATTTTGATATATCAGCCTTTATTTTTTACAAATTATAGAAACGGAAAAGAGTATCATTTTTCCGTAGTCTATTAGTTTTCTTGCTGACAAAAATTGCAGAAGTCATAGTTTTTTCGACAAATGCAACCGGTGCGAAACAATCCGCACGAATCAGGTCAATGAAAATTTTTCCGTGTGAAAGATAAAGTTTGAACATCATTCTGCCGAAAACCAGTGCTGTTTCAGATTCGGCGTCAAGACGATTTATGAAATCGTCAACAATGGCTTTGTATAGGCTTTTTTCGTCGGATTTCTGAATCCATTCTTTAAAGAACCAGTGTTCAGAGCTGTTAGGATTGCAGTTGAAACATTTATATCCGTTCTTTTAGTTATCCTGCAAGTTTGACGGGTTCTACTTGACTAACAATTCATATTCTCCGTCACTGTCGACACCTCCTACTGAACAGTCACTAGGAGAGTATGAGCAGGTGGTACAATCTGCCGGTTGTTTCAGTTTGATGTCCAAGTATCTTATATTGCAAACATGACAGTCTCGCAGGACTTTTTTTATGAATTATTCATCTAAATAAAGAGTATCTATTTCATGAAGAATTTCCTGCTGTCTCTGATAAAACATAAGTTCCTGACCGTTCGGAAAAACTTTTTCACAGAATCTTAACATATTTGAAATTTTTTTGTTTAAATTTTCTGCATTTTCGGAATATTTTTTTACTCTTGTGTTGAAGTCTTTTTTAACAATGTCGAAAGGTTTTTTGTCTGTATCATTCTGAATATTCCATGCATTTCATAAAGATAAATCATCTGGCTTAAATCGTCCCAGCCTCTTGCCGTAACAAAACTTTTACTGTCAACAGTTGTTTCTATTTTGTAGAAATTTTCTTTTCTTATTTCAAGATAAGTCAGTATTGAAGAATGTAAGCTGTTTATATATGCAAATTCTTTCCATGTATCAAAATCCGGCTCTACATCTATACACTTCAGTCTTTCCCATGTGGCAATATCAAACTCACGCACAGAATGGTTATATTCCGGCGGATTGCCTGCTGTTACGACTATCCAGCCTGTCGGAACTTCATGTCTGCCGAAAATTTTATACTGCAAAAACTGTAACATAATAGGTCTGAGAGTTTCCGAAACACAGTTTATTTCGTCAAGAAACAAAATACCGTTCTTTATGTCTGCGGACTGCATTATTTCGTATACGGAAGAAATAATTTCACTCATTGTATATTCTGAAAAGTCATATTCTTCGCCGAAGTAACTGACGTGTTTAATCAATGGCAATCCTAAAGCACTCTGTCTTGTATGATGCGTCATGGAGTACGAAAACAGACCTATACCCAGTTCGGAAGCAACCTGCTCCATGATAGCCGTTTTGCCTATGCCAGGAGGTCTCATAAGAAAAACCGGACGCTGTTTATGTGGCGGAATGATATATCTTCCGAACTGGTCACGGGTAAGATATGCAGTAACAGTATTTTTTATCTGTTTTTATGTATAGAAGTTATAATCGAACTCATCTTCATCAATTTTCATTACTTCGCCGTATACAGCGAATTTACGCAGAAATTCAGAATAATCATATTTTTCACGGTTGACGGCTTCAAGATTCTGTAATAATCCGGCACTGTTAAAAAACAGTACCCATTTCCTGCTCAACGGTATTGTTACTTGACAAAAATTATTTACTGTGATATTATGAATGTGAAGGAGGTGGAAAAATCCGTATGAAATTCAACAGAATAATTGCAATGCTTCTGACGGTCAGTAACTTTATTCCGGTCATGAGTTATAGTGCCGGTACATCTGAAGATATAGTCTATAACGGCATGACTTTCCAGCATCAGAAAGGTTATCCCGATGAACTTATTCTCACGGAATATACCGGCAATGACGAAAATATTGTTGTTCCCGAAAATATCGGCGGTTATACCGTAACGGCTATTGACAATTACGTATTCAGAGACAATCAGAATATTAAAAATGTCACGTTGCCGGACACTATAAATTATTTTGGAAGTTCAGTATTCCGGAATTCGTCTCTGGTATCTGTAAATATCCCGAAAAGTTTAAATGTTATACCTGGTTATTCGTTCAATAACTGCTCCGAACTCGAAACGGTTATATTTCACGATGACATATTGATAATAAATATAACTGCTTTCCGGAAAACTAATATTGAAATACCACCTGAATTACATGATACTGTAACAAATCAGTGTTCTGATGCATCTGATGACCATATTTTCTTTATAGATGATGACTGGGGTTACAACTTAATAAATAATCATGGTGATAAGAATATAACACTAAGTTATTATCTTGGAAATGATACTGAAATAACTGTCCCTACTTCTATTAATGATATTGTCGTGACAAGAATAAGTTCAGGGTTAAGTGATACAGTAAAAAGTATATACATTCCGGAAAATATCGAATTAAATACCAAGTTCAGAAGTCCTGCACTCGAAGAAATAACCCTGCCGTATATTGAACGCCTGTCAAACTCCAATTTTAAAAACTGCAAAAAATTAAGAAAAATAAATTTCCAGGGAAATCCGGAAACATTTGTAATAGGTGACAGTGCCTTCGAAAACTGTATTGACCTTGATTACGTACCGTATCCGGAAAGTTGTAAGAACGTGACTATCCTGAAAAGTGCCTTCGAAAATACAGGTATTTCCGAGTTAAAGATTGATATTGATTCTGAAATAAATGAATCCGCTTTCCGTAACTGTAAGAAATTATTGTCCATTGAACTGAATAATGCTGTTGTAAATGCAAGAGCATTCACAGACTGTCGCCGACTGGAAGATGTCACTATAAACGGTAACTCCACACTGGAAGAATCAGGTTTCAGTAATTGCCGGTCACTGAAAAATATCAACGTCGGAAATCCCGATATACCTATGAAAAACGCTTTTTATAACTGTCCGGAACTTACGCAGATCAATAATCAGGACGCTTTCGACAGTACAACAGGCGATTTCAATGAAGACCTCAAGGAATTTATTTTCAATAATTTCAACGGTTCTGATGACATAGGCTTTATTAATCAGTACGTCACGGCACAGGCGGAAAAAATAGTATCTGAAATAATATCCGATAACATGAACGATATGCAGAAAATAAAGGCAGTTCACGACTGGATTTGTGATAATACCGTATATGATGACGGCTTATCCGATAACAAGAAAAATCATACCGATTCTTCCGTACTTATGAACGATTCCACAGTATGCGAGGGTTACGCAAGAATAGCCAATATCCTCTATAATACCGCCGGTATAGAATCTTACTATATCAACGGTATAGGTCATGCATGGAACATTGTAAAAGCAGGCAACAACTATTTCCACGTTGATACGACGTGGGACGACGGCAACAAGATTTCATACGACTGGTTCATGAAATCCGACGAAGAGTTAAGAAAAGCCGGCGGAGATCATGCGAAGTGGGAAACATATATTCCGTCGTCACTGCATAGTTTCCAGGAGGGAAAAAATTTACCGGAATGCACATACAGTATGGGAGATGTCAATCAGGATAATGAAATCAGTATTGCCGATATGCTTACTTTAAATAAATATATCCTTGGCGAAAATAATATTGATTATGACAGTTTCGTACTCGCCGACCTCACTTTCGACGGCGTTGCAGATGCTTTCGACCTGGTCAGAATGAGACAGAAAATTATCAGACAAGGAGGTAATAATACATGAAAAAATTTATTACCGTAATTATTTCACTGGTATTGTTTCTTACAGTAAATGCGATACCTGTATGTGCGGAAAAGATTGAAGTCCCTGATTTATACAGCGAATATTTTGACGATATTAAGTTCCTCAACGTATATACTTGTGATGTCATCGGTAATAATTCGATATATCATATCAGGAAAGCTTTGTTTGATTATGGACATATAACAATTAAAACAAAAAATGAAATCCAATTTGATACCGGAGAGTTAGCGAAAGAAACAGGTTACAGTGAAAATATGTTTTCTTTGACCTCAGATTTCTACATATTTGACAGGCAACAGAATCTGACAATAACTATGTACTCCGATAATCATGAGCTGAATAACGATATTTTTTCCGCAATTTATACCGTACTTGATGAAAAATACGATATTATTTCCGCATATGACCGTCTCGATTCAAATGTTGTTTTTACAGACCATATTATACAATGGGATACTTTTATAAAAACGGACGAATACGGGTTTGAAGTCTCTACGGCGGAATACTTATCGAAAAAGAAAATAGAAAAACTCCGTAATGAAATAGCGGAGAATAATTTTTCTGTTACTGTTGATGATACCGGGAAAATTATTTTTGATGAATCGGCTTCGGAGACTGAAAAATTCGAGTTTGCGATATGGTTCAGAGAAAAGTATGGTTTTAGTGTATCGGATAAATTTAAACCACACATTAAATATTACAATACAACGAATACTTTTCACTATACAGATATACCCGGCGATGTGAACAACGATAATTATATAGATTACACTGACGCCGATGCACTCCGGTGGTATTTATTATACGGAGAGATTAAAGAATACCCCTCTGAACCACATAAATGTTTTAATGCGAAAAATGCAGATCTGACCGCCGACGGCGTACTTGATGTCTTTGACCTGGTACTACTCAGACAGCTTGTCTATTATAATCAGATAACATAATAAGGAAAGTAAAATATATGAAAATAAATTATATATGCGACGGTTTTGACAAGGCTTTCTATAACTTTGATGCGGTTGTTGTTCCTGTTCAGGAGCAGGTTTAAAATTTCTTCCGTAAAGAATGGAATATCTATGTTCTCCTCAGCTATTGTTTCTGAAATATTATCAATACAAAAAGTCTGACGGAGAGTATCTGACAGACTTTTTAATGTTAATAGCAGAAAATCAATCACGAACATCTTCCTGATAGTGTAACGGAAATTGAAGCAAATGCATTTGACGGAACAACAGGTATTGCAAGCTATTCAATTTAAGTTTGTCTGTTTTCCTCTCCCCATGTACACATCTGGTCAAGGATTGGTATTAAAGACTTTCCTCGTTCAGTAAGACTATATTCCACTTTCGGCGGTATCTGCGGATATTCCTCACGGTGAATAAGTCCGTCAGCCTCAAGCTCTTTCAGATTATGGCTCAATGTTTTATAGGAAATATCGCCTATATATTTCTTCATCTCATTGAAGCGTACAATACCGAAATTCATAAGGGTATATAGTATTGTCATTTTGTATTTACCATTTATCAGCGATAACGTATAGCTGAAACCTGTGGTTTCAAGAGTTTCGTTTGTGATACAGCGTTTTAACATTTTACACTCTCCTTCAGGTAAGTATATAACCTCAATGTGCGTACTTGACATTTAATTTCTTTGTGTTATAATTATAATACAATCTGACAGAAATGTCAACATATGGAGGTGTTTTATGAAAATTTTTATAGCCGGAGCAGGTAGAGTTGCCAAGTGTGTTATCGAAAAACTGACGACATCAGGACATACAGTTTACTGCGGTTCTCGTCACCCCGATAACATTGCGGAAACAAATAATTGTAAACCTGTCTTTTTTGACCTTCACGCTGAACGAACTGAGACAGAAAAACAGATAGCCGGTTGTGATGCTGTATATTTCCTTGCCGGTTCACGAGGAAAAGACCTTTTACAGACAGATGCTTTCGGTGCTGTGAAGTTAATGCAGGCTTCGGAAAATGCAGGTATCAGACGTTTTATAATGCTGAGTTCTATTTTCGCCCTTGAACCGGAAAAGTGGAAGCAGGAAAAGTCATTACAAAATATCACAGATTATAATATTGCAAAATTTTTTGCAGATAATTATCTTGTAAATTGTACCGCTCTTGATTACACAATCATTCAGCCGACCTTATTGAAAGAAGAAAAAGGTACGGGAATGATAGAAGTCAATCCGGAACATGACGGTTCTAATCCTATTCCGGACGTAGCAGAAGTACTCTGTTCTGTTCTCGAAAGGGAAAACACATTCAGAAAAGTTATTAAAATGTGTGGAGGCAATACGCCTGTTGATACGGCTCTTGCCAATATTTAATTTACGGAGGTATTCACAATGAGAAAAAATTTAGGTGTACAACCTGCTCTGTTTCCTATGCCGGTTGTAATCGTTTCGGCATACGGTAATGACGGCAGTATCTGTGCAATGAACGCTGCATGGGCTCAGATATGCGATATGGATAAGATAGCCTTATTCATTGACGTTGACCACAAGACTACAAAGAACATCATAGAAACAAAGGCTTTTACAGTAAGCATTGCAGATGTTCCGAATATGGAAACTGCTGATTTCTTCGGTATCGCTACCGGTAACAAAATGCCTGATAAGTTTGAACGTTCCGGCTGTCACGCTGTAAAGAGCGAGTTTGTCAATGCTCCGATTATTACGGAATATCCTGTCACGATTGAGTGCGAACTTGCAGAGGAAATTAACACAGAACATATGCACGCTATTGTCGGAAAAATCGTCAATGTAAGTGCAGATGAGAGTGTTGTAGGTGACAAAAACAAGATACTCCCCGAAAAAGTCAATGCTCTTGTATTCGACCAGTATCGCTCCGGATATTTTGCTATTGGCGAAAAAGTCGGTCAGGCTTGGAACGCCGGTAAAGGACTTATGAATAAATAAGAAAAGGAGAATTTTATATGAATAAGATTTCACTTCCGCAGGCTTCAAAACTTACTTCGCCTAGAAAATAGCCGGTGAGGTCATGAAATGCGGTATGTCAACAGGCAGAAATACAGATAAAGTAACCACATACGGAATAGATTTACAGGAAGTTCCGGATAGCGATATAAAAATCCCTGCTCACTATACCGTTGCTATAAAATGCAGTCTGAAAGAATTTATCGAAACAGGCGACCATTATCTTTATATCTGCATTTTTTTCAGTTACAGGGTACTCTTCCACGTGATAAAGCAAATTTAATTCATGCAATAGACTCTTTTATTAAATGGCGAAATAGACTTTGACTTTATGGAAAGCTTTATGTCAGAATCAGAGTCGGAGCTTATAGCAAAACTGTCTGCTTACCTGACGGCAAGTAGAATGAATAGTTATGAATTATCTGCAATAAAGAAACTTGTTATAAAAGATGTTGTTTTATATGCTGACAGAAAAATAAAGGAAACTAACTGTTGTATTAATGAAAAATAAATAATCCTGCTCCGGAGCAGGTGCAGGAAACGGGAAATTATTATATACAATATTAAAT
>JAIDCY010000114.1 GCA_029055625.1 Ruminococcus sp.
GTTTTATTCATTGTACTATATTTTTCGGGAAAAATCAATTAAGCGATTTTTAAGATTTTGTAAAAAAAAAAAATAAATTAGTTATATTAACCAATATTGAAGAATATGACAAAAAAATACCCCTCCGGACAGTCAGAGGGGGGAGTTGAATTGGAGTAGCTGGATTTGAACCAGCGAAATGACAGAGTCAAAGTCTGTTGCCTTACCGCTTGGCTATACCCCATTGTTACCGTATCATTATACCACATCATTTTATAAAAATCAATAGCAAATGATATATTTTTTTATTTTAACAAAAATGCACAATCCATAATTAAGAATTAAAAATTAATAATTATGAATTATGCATTATGAATTATGAATTAATAAAACGTTGCTACTTCTTTTTCCGGAGGTGCGGACGGTGCATAATCCGTCACGAAAAGTACCGGACCTTTTCCCTTATATAGCTTATGTTTCTGAACTTTTATCTTTGCGGTAATCATTAACCAACATTTTTCCGGTATCTTTGAAGCATCTTCAAACTGTGTCGCACACCAGCAGTACTGTATATCCTCTACACAACAGGTCATTATGTGCCTACCGGTTGCGAGAGTATTTTTAGGGAACTTCGGATTTTTAGCCGTCAACGCCTTGAATGTTATCGTTTTACCGTCGTATTTTTCGGGTTCTTCCATGATGTCACGATACCATAACGCAAAATCATTATCCTGTATCACGATATGTTCCGCCTCTATGTCAAACGGTAACGGGTCTTCTATATCATCGTATGCTACAGTACCGTCCGTATACTCAAAGGCTATTTCACAACGCCTGCTCACACCTCTTACAATCTGGTGGAACTGTTCCGGATTATAACTTCTTTCAAAACGATTGAATACAACCAGTTCGCATACATTGAACTTATCAACTACCAGACTACGCATATTTGCGTTATACTGCGGAAAAGTAGTCGCATCCACAAAGCACATCACCTGATAGAATGCCCATCCATCCGGTACGGCATCAAAAAGCTCGTTAATCTGCCACATACCGTTATACTCTATTATTACTCTTTCCGCTTTGCACTCGTCCATAAGTCGTTGCAGATTTTCGGGTGTCATATCTGATTTATCGTCGACGATACGCAGAAATATGTTGTCTCTCTTGAAGTTGGTGGTATCGTATTCCTCTTCACCCTCTTCAAATACAAGCAGTAAAGTACGTTCGCCGGTATTGAACCGCTTATCTTCGAGGGTTTCCTGAATGAACTTTGTTTTTCCCGATTCGAGAAATCCTAAAAACAGATAGACCGGTATCATCTCTTCTTCATCGTAAGGCATTAAATTACCTCCTTATTCAGCGTGAAAAAGTTCGGCTATCGCTTTTTCGTCGATTCCTGAACCTATTACGCATAGTCTGCCGATAGTTCCCGCACTTCCACGGCGTATATCCGGCGTATTCGGTACGTAATCAAAGTGAATCCATTCGCCGTCAGTGGACGGTACTATACCTTTCGCACGTAAAATCATACCGTATTCGCTGAAATCCGACAGACTTTCAAGAGCGTTCCTGATTTCATCTTCTGTATAAGGTCTTGCGGTTTCCTTACCCCAGCTTGTGAAAACGTCGTCAGCGTGGTGGTGATGATGATGTTCATGATGTTCATGACACCCACACGTACAATCTTCACCGTGTTCGTGTTCGTGGTGTTCGTGATGATGTTCTTCTTCGTGTTCGTGGTCGTGACAATGACATTCTTCACCGTCTTCATGGTGATGATGTTCATGATGATGTTGATGTTCTTCATGGAGCAGGTGTTTTAATTCGTCGTCAAGCGTATTTTTCTGTGTCATTGCGTCAATGAGTTGAGAACCGGTAAGCTGTTCCCACTCCGTCGTAACAATCGGTGCGGACGGGTTACATACACGCAGACGTTTTATGCAGTCGTCGAGTTTTTCCTGTGAAACGCCTTTAGTATGGCTCAGTATCAGACAGCTTGCATAGGTTATCTGATTATCAAAGAATTCGCCGAAGTTTTTCTGATACATCTTGCATTTCTTAACATCTACTACGGTAGTGAAGCCGTCAAGTTCTACGTCGTGAAGATGAATATTCTGTACCGCCTTTATAACGTCGCTTAACTTGCCCACTCCGGAAGGTTCAATCAGAACACGGTCGGGGTGGTACTGTTCTATTACCTGTTCAAGAGCCTTTCCGAAATCTCCAACAAGACTACAGCAGATACAACCGGAATTCATTTCCGTAACCTCTATACCGGCATCCTGAAGAAATCCGCCGTCAATGCCAATCTGTCCGAACTCGTTTTCAATAAGTACGAGTTTTTCCCCCTGGTAACCCTCGGAAATCAGTTTCTTTATCAAAGTAGTCTTACCTGCTCCGAGAAATCCGGAAAAAATTGTAATTTTCGTCATATAAAACACTTCTTTTCTTTATATATTCGCCACCGTATCCGTACGGTACGTAATACTATTATATCACCCTTTACCGAAAAATGCAAGTATTATTTTGGGTATAATTAGTAAAATTTGAAAACTTTAAAAAATTACTGGAAATTTTATCGGAAGTGTGTTATAATAAAACCGTGAATTTATGTAAGGAGGAATTGTACATGAAAAAAGTACAGATTACAGAAACCGTTCTGCGTGATGCTAATCAGTCACTTATGGCGACACGTCTTCCGTATTCCGACTATGAAGATATTCTGTCGGATATGAACAGAGCAGGCTATTACTCTATCGAGTGCTGGGGTGGTGCGACTTTCGATTCCTGTCTGCGATACCTCAATGAAGACCCCTGGGAACGTCTCCGGAATCTCCGGAAACATCTTCCCGATAACAGGCTTCAGATGCTCTTAAGAGGTCAGAACCTGCTCGGCTATAAACACTATCATGACGACGTTGTGGAAAAATTCATAGAACTTTCCATAAAAAACGGTATCGACATAATACGTATCTTCGACGCTCTCAACGATTTCCGGAATCTCGGTACAGCTCTTGAAGCTACTATGAAATACGCAACCCCGAAAACTATCGCCTCCGGTTGTATATCCTATACACAAAGTCCGGTGCATACTGTAAAGAAATACATACAGATGTGTAAGGAACTCAAACGTATGGGATTCCAGACGATATGTTTAAAAGATATGGCAGGTACTATGACACCATATGAGGCGGAACATCTTATAAAAGGTATAAAAGATGCGGTGGGTGATATACCGCTGATACTGCATACACACTGTACAACCGGTATGGCTTATATGACGCTCACAAAGGCTATAGAATCCGGCATAGACGTAATAGACTGTGCAACATCATGTTTTTCCGGCGGTACGTCTCAGCCGTCGACGGAAACAATGTTCTATGCTCTCCAACAATACGGCATTGAAACCGGTCTTGACGAAAACATCATAAACAAGGTAAACGATTACTTCAAACCTATAAAACAAAAATACGTTGATAACGGACAGATTAACCCGAAAAGTCTTTCTACAGATGCTCAGGCACTCGTATATAAAGTCCCCGGCGGTATGCTGTCGAACATGATAGCAAATCTCACCGATATGAAATCTATGGACAAATTCGACGATGCACTTAAAGAAATACCGAAAGTAAGAAAAGATTTAGGCTATCCGCCGCTTGTAACCCCTCTGTCGCAGATGGTAGGTAATCAGGCGGTAACTAACGTACTTGTAGGCGAACGATACAAGAATATTTCCAAAGAGGTAAAAAACTACATAAAAGGTGAATATGGTATCGCTCCGGCATCTGTAAGTGAGGAACTCATTACAAAAGTAATCGGCAAAGGTGGTAAACCGGTAGACTGTCGCATTGAAGACCGCAAACGTACCGGTGAAGAATTTGAAACCGCACGGGAAGCATTAGGAGATTTAGCACGTTCGGAAGAGGACATAATGAGTTATATATGCTATCCGGACCAGACAATTAAATTCCTGAAAGACCGCAAGGCTAAAGAAGAAAACGAAGCAGTCTATACAATCGAAGCAATCGAAGACTAAGGGGGGATTTATATGAATATAGCAGATGCCGGAATTACTGCGATATTCGGTTATTTAGTCGTATTCTCCGGACTTCTTATACTTATGATAGTAATATCTGCAATGGGTAGTTATTTCAAGTCAAGGGAAAAAGAGGTCACAGATACGGCAGAACCTGTACAGAAAAAACAGTCACCGAATAAGATTCCGAAACTTAAGAAAGTAAATAAACCCGTCGCAAAAGGTTCAGCCGGACGTGTAAAATTATATGACGTTTCCGATAAGGAAGCCGCTATGATTATGGCAATAGTAGCTGATACCATGCAGAAACCTATCAATGAACTGCATTTTATTTCAATAAAGGAGGTAAAATAAATGAAGTACAGAGTTACGTTAAACGGAAAGACTTACGAAGTCGAAGTAGAACACGGTAAAGCGGTACTGCTTGACGAATACGAAGCCCTCGCACCTGCTCCGAAAAATACGGCAGTACCCGAACCGGCAGAAGCTGTAACGGTAGCAACTCCGGCTACTCCCGCACCTGCTCCGGTAAGTATCGCTGACGGTGAAACTATTTCCGCTCCTATGCCTGGAAACATTATCCGTATCGACGTTAAAGAGGGCGACAAAGTCAAATCCGGTCAGGTACTCGTCATACTGGAGGCTATGAAAATGGAAAACGAAATAGTCGCCACCAAAGACGGTACAATAGTACAGGTAGTCACCAGTAAGGGAGCGGTTGTAGAAACAGGTTCGCCACTGATTGTAATATCATAAAGGGGGTACTTGTTATATGGATATTCTCGAAACTCTCAGAACCCTCATATCAGATTCCGGTTTTGCCGGTTTTTTCGTGGAAGAGGGTTACAAAAACCTCATAATGATATTGATTTCATTTCTGTTACTGTACTTAGGTATAGTTAAAAAATTTGAACCGCTTCTGCTTGTCGGAATAGCTTTCGGCTGTCTGTTAGTAAACGTATCTAACTTCTTTTCCGGTGGTGCGAGTTCACCGGATGCGTTATATCACCCTGAACTATGGGACGAATTTCTCAATCATGACAGTGAATTTTATCACAGTTACGGTAACATCATGGCGAACGGCGGACTTCTTGACATTCTGTACATAGGCGTAAAATCCGGATTATATCCGTCGCTGATATTCTTAGGTGTCGGGGCAATGACAGATTTCGGTCCTTTGTTATCTAACCCTAAAAGTTTATTACTCGGTGCAGCTGCTCAGATGGGTGTATTTCTCGCATTTTTCGGGGCGGTATGCCTCGGCTTTACCGGTGAGGAAGCGGCATCTATAGGAATAATAGGTGGTGCAGATGGTCCTACTGCGATATTCCTGACAACACGTCTTGCTCCGCATCTTCTCGGTCCTATTGCAATTGCGGCGTATTCTTATATGGCATTGATACCTATGATTCAGCCCCCGTTAATGAAACTCCTTACCACCGAAAAAGAACGTCAGGTCGTAATGGAACAGAACAGAACAGTATCAAAGACGGAAAAAATTATATTTCCTGTACTCGTTGCGGTATTCGTAATATTACTGTTACCGTCCACCGCACCGCTTGTAGGTTGCCTTATGCTCGGTAATCTCTGGAAAGAATGCGGAGTTACGGAAAGGCTTTCCGATACCGTACAGAATGCGTTAATGAATATAGTTACCGTATTTCTCGGAATATCAGTCGGAGCTACTACAGTAGCGTCAAGATTCCTTTCACTCGAAACGTTAAAAATAGTATGCCTCGGTCTGATTGCGTTCTGTTTCTCAACGATAGGCGGTTTACTGGTAGGCAAACTGATGTATAAACTGTCCGGAGGCAAAATAAATCCGCTGATTGGTTCTGCCGGAGTTTCTGCCGTACCTATGGCGGCGAGAGTGTCGCAGATAGAGGGTCAGAAGGCTAATCCTAAAAATTTCTTACTCATGCACGCTATGGGTCCGAACGTCGCCGGGGTAATCGGTTCTGCAATCGCTGCCGGATTCCTGCTTGCCGTATTCAAATAATCTGTATATCCTGAATCCTGTGATGACAAGTCACGGGATTTTTTTTATTATAAGTACGGGTTGACATTTCACATATTTTGCATTATAATAGAAAAGTAATCATAAAAAAGAGGTGAAAAATTTTGAAAAATAAAAGCAGAAAGAAAAAACAAGCCCGTAATCTGCTTATGGCTTTATTATTCCTGCTGATTATGATTTTTATATGTGGTGTTACAATTTATTTCTATGTAAAGGGAAATTCCGCAGAAAAAGTAATAGATGAACCCCCTACCCGTACAGGACTTCCGATACAGTCAACTATACAGAAGAATCCGGAATACATAGAAACTACTACAGAAGAAGAAAAAATTATTATCGATATATACCCCGAATGGACGGAAAATTCAAAGAAACTTGACGTTGAAGAGGAGTACGCTTTAGGTTATGCCGTACTTATGAATGCCGATACTAACGAGATAGTAGCCGGATATAACGAAAGTTCACCGATGTTTCCGGCATCACTTACGAAAATAATGGCGTTGATAGTAGCGGTGGAGAATATACAGAATATGTCCGACAGAATAACGATAACCGCCGATATGGTTTATCCTATGGCGGAGCAGGACGCCGTACTTGCCGGATTCCAGCCGGAAGATACCCCGACAGTAGAAGATGCGTTATACGGTATGGTATTGTGTTCCGGTGCGGATGCCACACTTGCAATAGCGGAATACGTATCAGGTTCAGAAGCGGAGTTCGTAAAGTTAATGAACAAAAAAGCGGAGGAAATGGGTCTTAAACGTACGCATTTCACAAATGCCGTCGGATTACATAATAAAGGTCACTACAGCACGGCGGAGGATATGGCACTTATTCTGAATTATGCATTACAGGATAAAACCTGCAGGAAAATCATTTCCACATACGAATATATCGTACCACCTACTGAACAGAATCCGGAAGGCTATAATTTTGAAAGTACGTTTTTCAGTCGTATGTATGGCGACGAAGTACCTGATGTATCGGTAATGGGTGGAAAGACAGGCTTCACGGATGAAGCCGGAAACTGTATTGAAAGTTACGCAGAAATAAACGGTCAGACATATATTCTTGTCCTGTGCAAGTGCCGTGACAGGTGGACGGCTGTTTATGATACATTGAATATATACAGCGTATACGGAGCAGGCGGTGAAAAATACTACACATACGAAAAAGAAGAGGAAACTACTACAGAATCAGAAGATGAAATGTTTCCGTTCTGAAACCGTCAAAAAATCTGTCTCCGGACAGGTCTGACAACTTCGGAGGATTATATGGCTAAGAAAAAACAACGTTTAAGGATAGACCGCCTTATTCTGTGTATGTTGTTGATAGGTGTTTTTTTCTTTATGGCGGATTGCGTATGGCGATACTATAAGGAAAGAACACATAAATACGCATCTATGAGCATACAGGTAAAAATACTACAGGGAAGCGTTTCAGATAAAGATTCTGTCTCACAGTCGGTTGCCGGAAAAAACAATAACGATTACAATTCTTTCACAGAAATTGAAATAGATAATTCCCAGGTTTTCGAGGGGGAACTTCTCGAAATAAATAATCAGAAACCTTACGTTTCGCAGGAAAGACCCCCTACCGTAAACCTGATAAACTACAGAAACGATTATTACACACTCATAAACGATATGGACCCTGTTATATTAAATACCGAAGCGGCGGAAGCCCTTAATAACATGATGGAAGATTACTATAAATCAACAGGACAGTCAAATTTCCTGATATACGGTACTACCGAAACATATACTGGTGAAGGTTCATACTGTCCGTATGCATTTCCGGAATCTGCAACCGGAAACACTATCGACGTTGCGGTAAACGTCGGCTCTGATGTCCTGACCTATGACGGTCTCGACGTTGAAAAATGGATTGTTGAAAACTGTTATAAATACGGATATATCGTAAGATTTCCGGAAAATAAAGCTGATAAGACAGGTTTCACTTACTGTCCATGGCATTTAAGGTATGTCGGAAAAGTACATTCAGCGGTAATGCATGAATTAGGCTGTTGTTTTGAAGAATACCTTGACTTACTCGATGAATACAATTATAACCGTCCGCTATGCTACAGCATGAACGGTATTATGTACTATATATATACGGAAAAATCAGCCGGACAGACTACGAAAGTCTGCGTACCTGCTCAGAACCAGTATTCGATATCCGGCGACAATACCGACAGCTTTGTTATAACTTCTATAAGGTGCTGACATCATTATATGCCTGACCTGTACATATATATTAACAGGGAGGCGATAAATCTTGAAATTTATAAATATATCTGAAAAATTACTGACAGTGATAATATTACTGACTTTATCAATGATGTTCATATCCGCCGGAAATGCGGAAGATGTTCAGGAAGACTATTCAGCGTATATTCTCATGGAGGCACGCACAAGGGCTGTACTTGATGAATATAATCAGGATTTGCCGTTGAATACGGGTTATATGTCGAAACTTATGGCGATACTACTTATAGCAGAAGACATAGAAGACGGAAAGTACACAACCGACACCATCATGACAGCATCACAAGCTGTCGCCGGTACTGAAGGTGCGGTTGTATGGCTTGAACCGTCGGAAAATATAACCGTCGACGAACTGTTAAAAGCGGTGATAGTAGGCAACGCCAATGATGCTATGACTGTACTTGCCGAAAATTCCGGACAGTCCATAGAAAATTTTGTCGGACGTATGAACAGTAAAGCAAATGAACTTGGTCTGAAAGATACCGTTTTCTACTCACCGTATGGCTATTACGACGAACGGGAACATACTACCGCATACGATCTGGCGGTAATATGTACGGAACTTTCCGGATATGATGTACTTCAGCCGTATTTCCGGACGTGGAGGGATTTCATAAGAGACGGTAAAGCGGAACTTGTAAATGAAAATACACTTGCACGGACTTACGATAAACATATAGGATTCAAGGCGACACACTCGGAGAAATCGGGATACTGTATCGCAGAGGGTGGAAGAAATGAAGACGGTACTACATATATAGCGGTAGTACTTGGTGCGGAAAATGATGATATTTCCATGAAAAAAGCGAAAGAACTGGTAAATAAGGGATTCAGTGAATATCACATGACCGCCACAATGTTTCCCGATGAGATGTTAATGCCGGTAAAAGTAAAGAACGGTACGGAATTAGCGGTAGAAATACGGTTAAAGAATCAGAGTAACCTGATAGTACCGAAAAATGTAAATGAACTTAATACAGTTGTAGTGATACCGGATTTCCTGACAGCACCTGTGAAAAAAGGGCAGGTAATAGGAAAAGCCGGTTTCTATAGCGGAGATACGCTTGTATGTGAGACTGATATTATCGTACAGGATAACGTCAACGCTCTGTCGTATACGTATTCGCTCCGGAAAATTTTGTCTGATATTATCAGAAAATAATGTTGAATATTATGAAATATGTCAAATATTGAAATTACCCTTGAAAAAAAACTTAAAATATAGTATTATTATAAATATGATAAATTATCCGTAATGCTTTATGAGTTACGGAGTTGGAGGTAATAAAAAAATGTCTTTGAAACTCAATACAAAGTATCTTGCCGATTTTGTCAATCCCGACGAACTCGCAGGAATCAAGGCACAGGTGGAGACCGCTTCGGAAGCACTTCACAATAAAACAGGTCTCGGAAACGATTTTCTCGGCTGGGTGAATCTCCCCACCGATTACGACAAGGAAGAATTTGCAAGAATCAAATCCTGTGCGGAAAAAATAAAGGCAAATTCCGATATACTTATTGTTATCGGTATCGGTGGCTCTTATCTCGGTGCAAGGGCTACTATCGAACTACTCAAGTCGCCACTCTACAACAACATGAAAAAAGATACTCCTGACATCTATTACGTCGGAAACAGTATCAACCCGACGTATCTTAACGAAATAATCGCACTCTGTAAGGATAAAGATTTTTCCGTAAACGTAATATCAAAATCCGGCACAACTACAGAGCCTGCTCTTGCTTTCAGAATCTTCAAGAAAATGGTGGAAGACAAATACGGTAAGGAAGAAGCGAAAAACCGTATCTTCGCTACCACCGACAAGGCAAGAGGTACTTTAAAAAATCTCTCCGACGCTGAGGGTTACGAAACTTTCGTTATTCCGGATGATGTAGGCGGACGTTTTTCAGTACTTACCGCAGTGGGACTTCTCCCGATAGCAGTGGCAGGTTGTGATATAGATGCTCTTATGGCAGGTGCGAGAAAAGCTCAGGAAGATTTCACAGCTGATTTCGACAACAACGACTGTTACAAGTACGCAGCTTTAAGAAATATCCTTTACAGAAAAGGAAAATCTGTTGAAATGCTCGTATCCTATGACCCCAGTTTCGTTATGATGTCGGAATGGTATAAGCAACTTTTCGGCGAAAGTGAGGGCAAGGACAACAAGGGTATTTTCCCGTCAGCAGGCGTATTCTCTACCGATTTACATTCCATGGGTCAGTACATTCAGGACGGTGCAAGAATCCTTTTTGAAACCGTCGTTGATATAAAGAACCCGAAAACTGATCTCTTCCTTGAACCCGACGCAGAAAATCTTGACGGTCTGAATTTCCTTACAAATCAGAATATGTCGGTAGTAAACAGAAAGGCTTTCGAGGGTACAGTACTTGCACATACGGAAGGTGGCGTACCTAATATAATTCTCGAACTTGAAGACACCACAGAAGAAAGCGTTGGCTATATGATTTATTTCTTTGAAAAGGCTTGTGCAATATCCGGTTACGTACTCGGTGTGAATCCGTTCAATCAGCCAGGTGTTGAAAGCTATAAGTCAAATATGTTCGCACTCCTCGGCAAACCAGGTTATGAAGGTGCGAAAGCCGAACTTGAGGCGAAACTCGGTTAAAAAATCCGCATTTCACAGAAAAACATTTCATATCTTGACTTTTTTTCTGTAATGTGGTATAATAAAGTAAAGAAATGCCGTCCAAGGCATCGGAAGGAGTAAAATTTATGATTAAACTGATTACCGGTAAAAAAGGTTCAGGAAAAACTAAAATCCTTATCGACCAGATAAACGAATCGGTAAAGGCTACTAACGGTTCGGTAGTGTGCGTTGAAAAGGGCTCTACAGTGAGATACTCTATCAGCCGTAAGGTGAGATGGTGTGACACTGAATACTACAAAGTAGAGGGATATGACGCTTTCTACGGTTTTATCGCCGGACTTCTCGCAAGCAATTACGACATCACTCACATATACGTTGACGGTATCTTAAGAATTACCGGTCGTGACTATACCGCATTAGGAAAGATGCTCGAAAATATCGACGCTCTCACCGGTGAAGACGTTACTGTAGTATTCACCATTTCCGCCGATATTGATGACCTTTCCGAAAATGTAAAGCAGTTCATAAAGTAATCGGAGAAAAAAATTTTTATTTTTTCAGATAACACCTATTGACATATCCTGTTTATTGGTGTATAATATAATTTATGGTGCTATGAAAGGTTTCCGGATATGAAGATTAATTTAAAACAACTTTTCAATATCGTCGGCGAATCGAAAGATATAAGCTATTCAATAGGTACGGAAGAAGTATCGGATATAAAAAGTTATACCTTTATAACTCCGGTTGCTTTAAACGGCAGAATCTTCAACCGTGCAGGAATCGTATATCTTGAATATACCGTTGATTTTACGCTGTCAGTCGCCTGTGACAGATGCCTGAAAGAGTTTGAAACAACGTATTCTTTTGATTTCTCGCATATCGTCGTATCATCTCTTAACGGCGATAATGATGATTATATAGTTGCCGACGGCGAAAGCATCGAACTGAATGAAATTGCTGTCACTGATTTGTTGTTGCAGTTGCCGACAAAAAACCTGTGCAGAGAAGACTGTAAAGGTCTGTGCATGGTGTGCGGTTGTGACCTGAACGAATCACAATGCAATTGTCTTAATTCTGAGCTGTGAAGCTCTTTCGTAAGGAGGTAGAGAGAAATGGCTGTACCAAAGAGAAAAACTTCCAAGGCAAGACGTGATAAAAGACGTTCTGCCGTATGGAAACTTGATGTTCCGGCTATGTCCAAGTGTGATAACTGCGGTTCATACAAAGCACCACACAAGGTATGCAAGAACTGCGGTTTCTATAAGGGCGTTGAGGTTCTGAAAATTGACGCTGAATAATCGGCTTAATCCGATACATGAAGAGGAGAGGAGGAGTTAAAGCCTGCTCTCTTTTTTTGAATAAAAAACCGGAGGGATATAATGGTAAAAATCAAAAATGTGGTAAGCGATTCACCTGCCGGACGTATCGGGATTATGCCGGAAGATTATCTGATTACGGTGAACGGCGTTGAAGTCAATGACGTTCTCGACTATATGTTTTATACCGCTGAAACGTCGGTAAATATCGGGATTTTACGCAATGACAGGAAACTTGATTTTCACGTCGAAAAAGACGAGTACGACGATTTAGGTCTTGAATTTGATACTTTTCTTATGGATAAAAAACAGTCCTGCCGGAATAAATGCGTATTCTGCTTTATCGACCAGATGCCACCGGCTATGCGTGAAACTCTCTACTTCAAGGACGACGATACAAGGCTTTCGTTTCTTCAGGGAAATTACGTTACGCTTACGAATCTGAATCAGTCGGATATTGACCGCATTATTAAAATGAAGCTGAATATGAATGTTTCCGTCCACACAACAAATCCCGAACTCCGTGTAAAGATGATGCATAACCGTTTCGCCGGTGAAAAGCTGAAATATATCTATCAGCTGGCGGAAAACGGTATCAGTCTTAACTGTCAGATCGTATGCTGTCCGGATCTGAATGACGGCGACGAGTTACGGCGTACCCTCTCCGATTTAGGCGGACTTATGCCGAATATTTCCAGCATGGCGGTTGTACCGGTAGGACTTACAAAGTACCGTGACGGACTTTATCCGCTGAAATGTTTCACACCTGAAAGGGCTTCGGAAACTATTGATATAATTGCGGAATTTCAGGAAATTTTTCTTGAAAAATACGGTACAAGAACAGTTTTTCCGTCAGATGAGTTTTTCCTTATCGCAGACAGAAAACTTCCACCGGTTGAGTATTACGAGGATTTCCCACAGTACGAAAACGGCGTAGGTATGTTCCGGTCACTTATCGACGAGTTCACAACTGCACTTGATACGGCAGAGTGTAAGGATAAAGAACGTCATATTTCCATAGCTACCGGATATTCAGCGTACAAAATAATAAAACATCTTACGGAAAAGGTCATGAAAAAATTTCCCCTGCTCCGTTGCGACGTATGGCGTATAAGAAACGACTTTTTCGGAGAAACTATCACAGTATCCGGACTTATCACCGCAACAGATTTAATATCACAGCTGAACGGTAAAAATTTAGGCGAAACTCTTCTTATATCGCAATCGATGTTAATGAACGGTTCGCCGGTATTTCTTGATGACCTTACTGTAGAAGATGTTGAAAAATCGCTTGATGTGAAAATAAAATCAGTCTCCAATGACGGTTACGAATTACTTGATGCCATCATGGGAACAAACTGTTAAATGAAAGGAGTGCAGAAAAAAATGTCAGTGCCAATAGTTGCGGTAGTCGGCAGACCTAATGTAGGCAAATCGACGCTTTTCAATAAAATAATAGGTCAGAGACTTTCGATAGTAGAAGATACTCCGGGGGTAACACGTGACCGTATATACTCAAAATGCGAGTGGCGGAATAAATCGTTTATGGTAGTCGATACCGGCGGTATCGAACCCGACAGCGATGATGTTATTTTATCGCAGATGAGAAGACAATCAGAACTTGCCATTGAAAAAGCTGATGTTATAGTATTCGTAACGGATATACGTTGCGGTGTTACGGCGGACGATTATGCAGTAGCGGAAATGCTCATAAAAAGCGGTAAACCAATAGTATTAGCCGTCAATAAATGCGATACCCTCGGCGAGCCACCTATGGAAATATACGAGTTCTATAATTTAGGTCTCGGTGACCCATACCCTGTATCGTCTGTCCACGGACACGGTACGGGTGATATGCTTGATGCGGTTTACGACTATTTACCCGATACCAATGAAGAGGAGTACGACGAGGATTATATAAAAGTTGCGGTAATCGGCAAGCCTAACGCCGGAAAGTCTTCCCTGATAAATAAGATTGCCGGTGAGGAACGTGTAATAGTTTCCGATATTGCCGGTACTACTCGTGACTCTACCGATACCGTAATTGAAAATGAATACGGAAAATTCGTATTCATAGATACCGCCGGAATACGTAAGAAGTCGAAAGTCACCGAAAAAGTAGAACATTACAGCGTACTCAGGGCGTATATGGCGGTAGACCGTGCGGATGTATGCGTAATAATGATAGATGCTGTAGAGGGCTTCACTGAACAGGATTCAAAAGTTGCCGGATACGCACACGAACAGGGTAAAGCGTGTGTGGTAGCGGTCAATAAGTGGGATCTGATAGAAAAAAATGATAAGACCATGCAGGAATACCGTACGAAACTTGAAAACGATTTCAGTTTTATGTCATACGTACCGTTTGTATTTATATCCGCTAAGACAGGTCAGCGGATAAATAAGTTATACGAACTCATAAAATATACCGCAGAACAGAACAGTATGCGGATTTCTACCGGTATGCTTAATGACGTTCTCGCATACGCCACAACAAGAGTACAACCACCCTCCGATAAGGGAAAACGTCTGAAAATATACTACATGACCCAGCCATCCACAAAACCGCCTACATTTGTAACGTTTGTGAATAAAGCGGATTTGTTTCATTTTTCTTACAGAAGATACATCGAGAATCAGATACGCTCAACTTTCGGACTGGAGGGTACACCGGTACGCTTTATAGTACGTGAAAGGGGTGGAAGCGATAAATGAAAATATTTTTATCAATCCTGATAGCTATTGTCATAAGTTATTGCCTCGGAAGCGTAAATTTTTCAATAATAGTAGTAAAACTTGTAAAAGGTGAGGACATACGGGAATTAGGCAGTAAAAATGCCGGTCTGACAAATACGTTAAGATGTGCCGGTAAATTCTGTGCATTACTGACGCTGATTGGTGACGTAATGAAAGGTATTCTTTCCGTCGGAATATCCACCATTATAGCAAGTGCATTAAATGCCGGATTCACGCCGGATAATGACGTAATGTACATAGGATATATTGCCGGTATTTCCGCCGTAATGGGTCACATTTTCCCAGTATACTACAATTTCCGGGGCGGTAAGGGCGTACTTACTGCCGCCACCGCTTTCGCCATGATTGACATTAAAATTTTCATTGCGATATTTGCGGTATTTGTAGTAGTAGTGGCAGTTTCAAAGTATGTTTCACTTGGTTCTGTATTTTCGGCGGTACTGTGTCCGGTGGCGGTGTTCATGATGTCGTTTGTAGTTGACGACGTTTCATTGGGAAAAAGCGTACTGTATACGATACTTTCGCTTGTTATGGCGGTAACGGTAGTATGGAAACATAAACCGAATATCGAAAGATTCATGGCTGGTAACGAAAATAAACTATCTTTCGGTAGCGGAAAAATTCCGAAAAAATAACATTAAATTTCAGAGTACACAATATATATTAATGAGGTGATTTTTTTATGATACAACTTCTCGAATACAGGGGACATATCCGGAACTGGCGTTCTTTATGCGAGGAACTCGGTATAGATGCGACGGTTGCACGTCCGGAACGTGAAGAAAAAATAATAGTCGGAGCATATGAAAAATGGGGGCACGATATGGCAGACCATCTTTACGGTATGTTTGCGTTCGCACTCGACGATAACGGAAAAATTTTCTGTATGCGTGACCAGTTCGGAACTAAACCTTTCTATTACTATATCACAGCTGATAATCAACTCCTTTTCGGTACTAACATAAGCAGGATTATAGAGCAGGACGGCTTTGTTAAGGAAATAAATACCGATATGTTACAGATTTATATGTCGCTTACGTATGTTGCCGGTGAAGATACATTTTTCAAGGGAGTTAAAAAGTTAATGCCAGGTCACTGGCTGGAGTTCGAGAACGGAAAACTTACGGTTAAAAGATACTGGACACCGACGTTTAAACCGGATAACACTAAAACTCTCGACGAGTGGGCAGACGAAATTCATAATACTATACAGGAAATTTTCCCTGAAGTAAAGGAAGATACGGAAACTGCGGAATCATTTCTATCCGGTGGTGTGGATTCGTCGTATGTCCTTGCGATGTCGGACGTAAAAGTTACAGATTCATGCGGTTACGATGACGAACGTTTTGACGAATCCGGACTTGCAAAACAAACAGCCGATATTCTCGGACGTGAAAATAACAGATGTCTCATCACACCGGAAGAGTATTTCGATATAGTACCGTATGTCATGTATAACATGGAACAGCCCCTCGGTGATGCTTCTGCGATTGCGTTTGCGATAGCGTGTAAAGCTACTGCGGAACATACCAAGATTTGCTATTCCGGCGAGGGTGCGGACGAATTTTTCGGCGGATATAATATGTACCGTAACGCTGAAAGATACGGCGATAATCTGAAAAATTTCTACGTCGGCAATACGAACATCATGAAAGAGGACGAAAAACAAAGAATCCTGAAAAATTATAATCCCGATGTTCTGCCGATCAATCTTGTAAAGTACATTTACGACGAAACGGAAGGTCTTGATCCACTCACAAAAATGTCTGATGTTGATATTCAGATATGGTTAGAGGGCGATATTTATCTGAACGTCGACAAAATGAGTACTTGTGCAGGGCTTGAAATACGTATGCCACTTACTGACCGTCGGATTTTTGATATAGCGTCAAGAATGCCGTCGAAGTACAAAGTCAACGACGAGATGAACAAAGTAGCCTTCAGAACGTCGGCATCTAAGGTACTTCCGGCGGAAATAGCTTTCAGAAAAAAATTAGGCTTTATAGTTCCAATCCGTATATGGCTTGCAGACGAACGTTACAACAGCGATGTAAAAGCAAAATTCAACAGTGAAATTGCGGAAAAATTCTTCAACGTCGACGAGATAAACGCTATATTTAACGACTATATCGGCGGAAATTCTGATAACTGGCGTAAAATCTGGACTATTTATACTTTCCTTGTATGGTATGACGAATATTTTGTAAAGAGATAAATTTACAGATTCTCACACGCAAAACGCAAAAAAATCAACGGAGCAGGTTTTTTATGCCTGCTCCGGATTTTTTTATTTATTTTGTTTCTTTGCGTATAACCGTACCGGACGGGAAAATCAAATCAGATTTAAATGAAAATTTCATCATAGCATGATTAGCGGTCTGGATTTCAACGCCGTTTTCGTCACAGAGAGTATCAAGTTTAAGAACTACCGGTTTCGTCGACGGTGCAAGTAATTCTACAGTATCACCGGAAAAAAATCTGTTACGTTGCGTACAGTATACCGTACCGTTTTCGCATTTTTCTACAACCGCTACAACGTCGTAATTACGTATATATCCGCTGTTCTCGTAATACTGCGAGTTTTCGGGAGTACCGAAGAAAAAACCGTTACTATATTTGCGGTGACTTACCTTGTAAACCTCGTCACGTATCCAGTCGGGGAGTACAAAATTTTCCGGATTTTTATAATATTCGTCAACCGCCATTCTGTAAGCGTTTGTGACTACCGTTACATAGTACGCAGATTTTGCCCTGCCCTCTATTTTCAGACTGTCCACGCCTGCCTGTGCGAGTTTGTCGATATGTTCAATCATGCACATATCTTTCGCATTGAGAATATACGTACCTTTTTCGTCCTCGAATATCGGGAAAAATTCATTCGGACGTTTTTCTTCTACAAGGTGGTATCCCCATCTGCACGGCTGGGCACACTCACCACGGTTTGCGTCACGATTTACGAGATACTGTGATAACAGACATCTTCCGGAAAATGATACACACATTGCACCGTGTACAAATGTTTCTATTTCCATATCCGGATTGGTTTTAGCACGTATTTCCGCTATTTCTTCAAGTGTAAGTTCCCGTGCGAGTACTATCCTTTTAGCACCCATATTATACAGTTCCTGTGCGGTGACGTAATTTACTATGCCGGTCTGTGTGGAGATATGAATTTCCATATCCGGAGCGTATCGCTTTATGAGTGCGAGAAGTCCGATGTCGGCGACTATAAGGGCATCTACTTCGGCTTCCACCGCCTCATGTACGAACTGTTCAAACTGTGGTATCTCGTTATTGCGTGGCAGTGTATTACACGTCAGATAAACCTTTATTCCCTTTGCGTGTGCGGACTGTACAGCCTGTACAAGTTGCGGAAAATCAAAATTCATAGGCGACGAACGCATACCAAACTGTTTACGTCCGAGATATACCGCATCTGCACCGTAATTTATACACGCATTAAATCTTTCCGTATCACCAGCCGGTGCGAGTACTTCAAGTCGTCGCATTCTGTGCCTCACTTTCGGCTTCTTCTTTAGCTCTTTGTGCTTCCGCCTCTCTCGATGCTATCAGATATTCATCAACCTGTCCCTCTACCATTTCCTGATATGCTTCATGTTCTTCAAGAGTTTCGGAGAAGTAAGTCTGTCCGGTGTAGATATTAGCGATAAAGTAGAAGTAATTACTTTCTACGTTTTCAAGTACTGCGTCAATTGCCTCGATTCCCGGATTACATATAGCTCCCGGAGGTAATCCCGGACTTTTATATGTATCGTAAGAATCTACAATAGTCTTATCGTACACGTCCATTTTCGCACTTACAAATTCCGAATAATTGGAAGTCGGGTCTGACTGTAACAACGGGAATTCACCCGGATTTCTTAATCTGTTCCAGAAAACTGATGCGACGTATAACATTGTATCCGTATTTGCTGCCTCTTTCTGTACCACGGATGCAAATGTCACAAGTTCGTCAAGCGATAATCCGAGACTTTCCATTTTTGCGTATCTTTCAGGTGTCATCTTGTTATCGAAGTTCAGATATATTTTCTGACATACCTGTTCAGGGCTCATATTTTCATAGAAGAAATACGTATCAGGGAATAAATAGCCCTCCATTTTGTAGAATTTCAGCGACGTATCATTAGGCAGTCTGCTCTCGAAAGAGTAGCCGAGACCGGAAGAGTTGAAATAGAAAACAAAGTCATCTGCGGAACATACATGATTTTCTTCAAGGATATTTGCCGCCTCGGAAATCGTACAGCCTTCAGGGAACGTTACTTCTACTGTTTCCTGCTGTTCCGCTTCCTCTATGGAAGTGAGTTCGTTTATAATGGTCTCGTACGCCATATTAGGTCTGACAAAATGTTCACCGGCAATATAACTTGAATCCGATTTCCTTAGTCTGCTGAATAACTGGAAACATTCCGGCGATTTTATGATTCCCTCATCTTTCAGCAGTTCCGATATGTCCACCGTTGTAGCACCCTCCGGTATGACTATAAGATGTGTACTGTCGCTTTTCCCGATTCCTAACATATCACGTCCGAACGCTATTATTACGAGTGAAAGACATATCGACACCGCAAATACAAAAGTTGTAAGAATTATGACACCTGGTAATCTGCTACGTTTTTTCCGTTTTTTCTTCTTACGTTTCCGTGGTTTATTCTTTACGGGGTCGGGTTCAGGTACATAATCTTCTTCCGTCAGTGAAGATTCTTCGTAATCGTCATAGATTGTGTCGGATTCGTTGATAGAAAACTCTTCGTTGTCATCGTTCATAACGTCATTGTCATTATTTTTCTGCATGACATAATACCGTCCTTTCTGGAGTAACAATATAATCAGCCCTCACGTCATACGACGTAACCGGCAGATTTTCAGTAATAAGTTCCTCATATGCGAGGGCAGTTTTTATTATCTGCGGATATTTTTCAAGAAATCTGTCATAATATCCGCCACCATATCCGAGCCGATAACCATTCAGTGTAAAAGCAAGTCCTGGGAGTACGCATATAGTACGGTCAGTGATTACCGGTTGAGGCAGTGAGGTATCGGGTTCAGGAATGCCGTATCTGCCTTTATGGAGTTGGTCAGGCGTACGGATTACGTGAAAAGTCATGATACCGTTATCGTGTGATACCGGAAACGCTATCTTATGGCTGTTTATCAGCTCTTCAACTATCGGAAATGTTGATATTTCACTGCCGAATGATGCGTATATCAGTATAGTATCGGCGTTCACGGAGTTTTCAAGAAAAATATTCTTTATAAGTATATCTTTTTCAGTTTTTTGCGGAATATTTTTTCTTATCTCTGAAAATTTTTTCCGTAATGTTTTTTTATCTTCCATTGTAATATAATCAGTCGGCGAGTATAGCTTTACGCTGTCTGATACTCTCTTCCGGTGATACCGCTTTTTCAACGAGTTTAAGACCGAATTCAATAGCTACACCTGCTCCACGAGCGGTAATGAAAATACCGTCTTCCGCTACCGGACCATCTCCGATTATCGCACCGGTGAGTTGAGTTTCAAAACCTGTATAACATACCGCTTTTTTACCGTTTAAAAGTCCTTTGTGTCCGAGTATCGACGGTCCGGCACATATTGCCCCGATATACTTGTTATTCTGTACGCAGAAATCAATGGCATTCTGTACGTACTGCGATTTTTCAAGGTTAAGAGTTCCGGGCATACCACCGGGAAGTACAATCATTTCAAGGTTATCATCAAGGATTATTTCCTGTGCTATCGTATCGGTCACAACCGGTACACCGTGCGAACTCGTTATGACGTTATCGCCTACCCCTACTGTGATTACCGTCTTTCCACTCCGACGGAGCAGGTCAACAGGTGCTAAAGCCTCGGTTTCCTCGAAACCCTCTGCAAGAAATACATAAATCATAATTAAAAAATCCTTTCATTTGAATTTAATGACGTACTTATCCAGCAGAAACGCCGGATAATACGAAAGTTTTGACCTCCGGAGACCCTCTATTCCTAAATCTTCCTCACGGTTTACGTATCTGTAACCGCTACACACTGACGTTACAAACATATTATTTATTGCCGGATATATACCGTCAAAAGATTTGTCAGCTTTTTCGATGTGTACGCAGAAAGTATCGGAATTAAGACGTTCCCCGATAGTAACGGCGGTAACTTTTCCGTCAATACGTATTACTCCGCCGGTAAGTCCCATTTCCTGAAAGTACGTAAAGTAAGTGTTTACCGCATACTGTTCCGCAACTGATGAGTGATTATGTGGTCTGCCGTTGTAATCCATAGTACAGAAATATATGCAGTCGTCAAAATCCTTTTCAGTAATTACGGAAAATTCGTAATCATACCGGCTGAAATGCTTCAGGTGATTCCGTTTTGAGTGATATTTTTTACCGTCAAGATGTATGAGGTCACGGGCAAGGTATATATAGTCTGAACTGTCCCGGTCGTACCCGATTGTGTAACTATCCGGAAAAAGTTCACTGAACAGCGATAAAGATTTTTCCGTTACGCCTGTTACTGTCAACGGTACGCCCACAGAATCTGTATACTGTTTCAGTTCGCCGAATAGTTCCGTATAGTCTCCACTACCCGACGGCATTACAAAATACGGTGTATTCTGTTCTGTATGAGAACATACTATATAGAAATCCTTATAAAAAGCTATTTTAGAATCCGCAAGCCGTCTCCATGCCATATTATTGGCGAAAGTATATTCACAACCCATGAAATCTGATACCGCAAGACATCTGTTAATATGGTTTCTGTCGGAAATATCAATATCCCTGAAATCAAGCATTTGTAATATCACCTTTTAGCTTTTCAGTATCCGCCTTGACCTGTAACATTTTTCCACAAGACATCTTACCTTCCGGACATTTACCAGTTACAACACATGAAGCTCCCGCATGACTGAATATGACAGGGGCTACTTCAAGACACAGTTTCAGCATCTCGTTTGCTACATCACGGATTTCCCACTGAGCCCGATTACAGCACCTATGACGGAAGAAGTTAAACAGTGAACGTACATTCATAGTAACTATTATTTTAGTCTCGCAGGCATTAGGCAGTATAAACCGTGCGTCTTCGTTAGCGGTCTTGCGAGCCTTTGAAAGTGCTGTTTTCTCGTCGAGACCGTCTTTCATTAGTTCGTTTTTATGATGTTCCGTAAGAATATCCGCTATTTTTCCGTAACTTTCCGTGATTGCGGAAATAGTACGGTTATACTCTTCCAGTGCTTCCGGAACTTCTTCAATTGCCGGTGGTGTTACGAAATCAAAACCGTTTTCATTTACGTATCGCTGACTTTTCTGTGAATACGAGGCTATACGGTGACGTACTAACTGGTGAGAGCAGGCACGGGAAATCCCTTCTATACCGAATGTAAACGTTACGTGTTCCATAACGCTCTCGTGACCTACAGAAACAAGCATTTCAATAAATTTTTTTGTTTTTTCTTCCGTCAGACCGTTCATTAAGTCGTCAATATCGCTGTCGGAATAACATAATTTTCCGGCGGAAGCTATTGTTTTTTCCGGTTCAGGCGTATGAGTTATAAGGGTTACTTTCATTTCTGATACCTCCGCTTGTGTTTAAAAATACATACATATATATTCTACCATTTCCGACGCTATAAGTCAAGACGGGGAACGGAAATAATTCATGATAAAATATTTAAATAAATAAAATTGTGTTGGTTTGAAAAAATTTTAAAATGGGTATGGACAATTCAGAAAAAAAGTTGTATAATAAATTAGTATCTGTAAAAATTTAATGGAGGAATGTTTATAATGATGAAATTCAATAAGTTAGTGGCAACCGCCATGTCATTTACTCTGCTGGCAACCGCTACGAGTTGTACGCCTACAATAGGAAAGGGTACGGAAATGGCTATGACCGCCGATGGCACGGATATAAGTTCCGGACTGTTTATTTTCTATACTATCCGTGCGTATCAGGACGCCGCCGATATTATCGAGAACAAAAACGGTACAGCACCTACAGTAAAAGAGGTGAAGAACTCGCACATAGACGACGTAAAGGCTACCGACTGGATACAGGACAAGGCTACAGAATACTGTATGAACATAGCCGCTATAGAAAACGAGTTCAACAGGATAGGCGGACAGCTTACAAGTGAAGAGCTCGCAGAAATTGATGAATACGCTGAAAACCGTATTGACCCTGAAGGTAAAGACATTTATTCAAAAAATGGTGTCGGCAAGGAATCGATGAAGAAGATAATAAGTACTACCGGAAGCGGTACTAATTATTACGGTGAATACGAGTATATGCAGAAGTACATATTTGACCACTATTACGGATTCGAGGGTGAAAAGGGTTGTACGGAAGACGAACTGAAAAACTACTTTGACGAAAATTTCGCAAGAGTAAAATATATATCAATCGATCTGACCGGTGAAGACGGTGAACCACTCAGCGACGACGATAAACAGGCACTTCGTCGTAAAGCGGAAGAGTATGTAAAACAGATAAACGGTGAAAAAGATGATATGGACAAGATGTACAAAATGAATGAATGTATGGAAGATTACGACGAATACGTCGCCACACAGACTACCGCAGCAGAAGGTGAGGAGGAAACAACTACTACAACCACTACCACAACTACTACAGATACCGACGATACACAGACTACTACTACCACTGACCCATACGAAAACGAAAGACTTGTACAGAAATACACAACTACTACCGCCGACGAGTCGTCAGCAGACCCGACAGTTACTACTACTGCGGAAGAGTCCGACTATGAAAAGGCAGACAGGGAATTCAAACAGTTTGTATTTGAAAAACTCGAAAAAAATAAGGCAACTCTTTACGAATATGACGATAACACACTTTACGTATTAATCCGTGGTGACTTAAGGGAACGTATGACGGAAGAAGATTTATGGTCAGAAGACTATATATACAGTCTCCAGCTACTGCGATACAATGATGATTTTACAGATTATCTTGAAGGTCTTGCAAGTAATATAGTACCGGAAAAAAATTCGTCGTCATTCAAGAGATACGCACCTTTCAAGCTTGATTTATCTTCCCTTGAACCGCAGACCTGACAGACATTTAATTATTAAGGGACTGTGCTTTTATTGCATGGTCTCTTTTTTATCGGAGGTTATATAAGAATGATTTATACAGAACTCACTAACAAGGCTATGCGTATTGCATACGAAGCACATAACGGACAGTATGACGTAAACGGCGTGCCGTATATATTTCACCCTTACCACATCGCCGAACAGATGCCCGACGAAATAACCACTTGTGTAGCCCTGCTCCATGATGTCATTGAAGACACACCAGTTACAATCGAAGAACTGGAGCAGGTTTTTCCACTGGAGGTGACGGAAGCTGTCAGACTGCTCACACATGAAAAAGATACATCATATACCGAATACATACAAAAAATTAAAGATAATCCCATAGCACTTACCGTAAAACTCGCAGATATCGAACATAATTCAGATACAAGCCGTATCACTGACCCTGAAAAAATTTCTCCGGAAAAATTTTTACACTGGAAACGTAAATATGCTGAAGCGAAACGTCTTATTGCACAATATATCCGTTAAAAATTTGTGCATTTTGACAGATGACAAATCAGGAAAAATATGATATAATATTAGCTGTAACATTAAATATCATCATGAAAGGAAAAATTTTTTTATGAGTTATAGAGTAAATAATAATGAATATGTTTTTTATATCCCTTGCTGTGTTATTGTAGAAATTATTGAAGAACTGAATGACCAATACTGTACAAAACCAGATGTTTTGGCATATATTTTAGACAATCCGAGAAGCGATCTGACAGAACAGGATATACATGATATTACCCGTAGAGATATGGAAGATATATATGATGCAATAAAATACTGGGTAAGTACCAAGATACTTATAGAGTTTGTCAATGACAGACCACCGAAGAAACAATATTATACCACTGTGGAGATTACGGAGATTAAAAATTCAAAACCGGAAATTGACGAAATGCTGAAAAATATAGAAAATTCTTTCGGAACAGTTAATAACGTAATTATTGCCACACTGATAAATCTATATATACATTACGGTCTCTCAAAAGAAGTTATACATATAATTTTCACCTTGTGCAAGAAAATAAACAAAACAGAAACACAGTATATGGAATTCCTGGCGGACAAAATGATGAGAAAACAGCTGACTACTCCTGAGCTCGCAACAAAGAAACTCAAAGAAATTGTAAGAAAAACTTATTATACGGATAAGGTAATGGAAATAACTTCCACTAAAGATATCTCAAGAAAAAATGAAGATATTATTTTAGTATGGTACAGTCACAGTACCTCGCTTGATACTATAAGAAGAGCATACAACGTATCATTAAGATATGCAGACCACGTCAGCTTTAGATTTATTAATGCTCTTCTGACAGATTTGACGGAAGAAGATTACAGAAAGTATGAGAGCGACCCTTCTTATACAGATGAATTAGATAGTTGGAGATATTATAAGCGTGCGGAGATACCAGTATACTAATGAGAGCAGAAACTATTGAAAAAGCACAGATAATGCTACAGAGAGAGCGCCAGAAAGCGATAATTGAAAATGAAAATCGCATTGATGAAGTCAATGAAAAAATTCCGGAAATAAAAGATTTAAATCAACAAATATTCAATACCGGAAAAAAAATTATAGATATTGTGATAAATGGGAAAAAAAAAGGTAAAACGGAAGCTCAGATAAAAGAAGAAATAGAACTTATAAAAAGAGATAATATAAGTATGCAGAAAAAAACAAGGGATTTACTTATAAAATATGGTAAGCCTTCGTATTATCTGGATATTAAATATATCTGCAAAATGTGTTACGATACAGGATATAAAGACGGTCTGATGTGTGACTGTCTTAAAAAGCGGTGCACAAACATTGAAGTAGAGGAAATGAATAAGCATTCCAATCTTAAATTATCAGTTTTCGATACTTTCAGTCTACGATACTATAATGGCAAATCCCATTCCATTATGTCTGATAACCTGAAATATCTGAAAAAATACGCAGAAGAATTTACACCGTCTGTGCATAGTATTCTTATGTACGGATCTACCGGTCTTGGAAAAACCCATCTTTCACTTGCGATAGCTAACAAGGTAATTGAAAAGGGTTATAATGTAGTATACGATTCCATAATAAATATTCTGTCAAAGATAGAAGAAGAACATTTCAGCTATGGTCATAAGACAGATACATTAGAAACGATAATGAAAGCTGATTTACTTATCATCGACGATTTAGGAACTGAAAATATAACAAAGTTCTATATTTCGACGATTTATAATATAATAAATACGAGGATAAATTATAACAAACCTGTTATTATAAATACAAATTTTAATACACAAAAAATACTTGGTGTATACGACGAGAGAATAGCATCACGCATTACTTCGCAATATAAAGTTATTAAATTTGAAGGTGATGATATACGTAAGAAGAAAAAAGAAAAGCAATAAAAGAAAGAAAACAGACCTTGAACGGTCTGTTTTTTTGAGTAATCAGAAAGAAGTTGTATCATACATTTTCTTTAATTTTTCTATAGCTTTTTTTTCAAGCCGTGAGACATATGAACGTGATATATCGAGTTTCTGAGCGGTCTCACTCTGTGTATGCGGATTCTTACCGTAAAGACCATAACGATATACTATTATTTCAAGTTCCCTGTCGTCAAGACACTTATCGAGAAAATTATATAACTGTCGGGAACGGATAAGTAAATCAACCTGTTCGTGAATATCTATACCGTCATCAATCAAGTCCATGAGAGTTAATGCATTTCCGTCCTTATCGATTTCCACTGGTTCGTTTATATAGATGTCTCCGGCGGTCTTCTTTGCGGAACGGAAACTCATAAGTATTTCATTTTCTATACACCGGCTCGCATACGTCGCAAACCTCGTACCGTTTGTATGGTCGAAAGTGGAAACCGCTTTTATAAGTCCGATAGTACCAATTGAAATAAGTTCGTCCTGCTCCGGTACAGTTACGGCGTACTTCTTTACTATATGGGCAACAAGTCGGAGATTGTGTTCAATCAGCTTGTTACGTGCGGACTTGTCACCTTCTGACATCTTGATAAAACATTCCTCTTCTTCTTTTCGTGATAAAGGTTTAGGAAAGGCGTTGTTGCCCTCAATATGCAGTGCGAAAAAGAAAAGATTTTTTATTATTTCGATAAACATGTATATCACCTCCACAGATATACTATGTCTGACAGCTTGAACAATAGTTCTTTTTTTAAAAAATTTCTTCTTGCAAAAATTTCTGAAATGTGTTATTATAGTAGGGTACTTTTTTCAGAACATAACAGAAAGGATAGATTTTTTAAAATGGCTGATAGAAAAACATACGGTAACGATAGTATAACTATGTTAAAGGGTGCGGATAAGGTAAGAAAAAGACCGGCGGTAATATTCGGCTCGGACGGTCTCGACGGTTGCGAACACTCTGTATTTGAAGTAATATCTAACTCCATAGACGAGGCACGTGAGGGATACGGAAAGAAAATAATCGTCACACACTACAGAAATAATGACATTGAAGTTGAAGACTTCGGCAGAGGCTGTCCTGTCGACTTCAACAACAATGAACAGCGTTATAACTGGGAACTCGTTTACTGTGAACTGTATGCAGGCGGTAAATACGACGATACAGCAGAATCATATGAATTTTCATTAGGTCTTAACGGTCTTGGACTTTGTGCGACACAGTTTTCTTCGGAGTTCATGGACGTTGAAGTTATCCGTGATGGTTTTAAGTATAATCTTCACTTTGAAAAGGGCGAGAATATCGGCGGACTTCATAAAGAAAAGTGTCTTAAAAAGCATACAGGAACTAAAACACGCTGGAGACCGGATTTGGAAGTATTTACGGATATATCCGTATCAGATGAGTATTTCTGCGACATTCTCAGACGGCAGGCGGTAGTAAATCCGGATATATTATTCGTATTCCGTTCAGAAACTGAAACCGGTGATTTCACGGAGCAGGAATTTATATACAAGAACGGCATAACTGATTACGTTTCCGAGATAACAGGCGATAAGGCAATGTCTTCTCTTCAGCACTGGTCAGCGGAAAAAAGAGGTAAAGACCGTGACGATAAACCCGAATACAAGGTTAAACTTGATATAGCGGTAACATTTTCCAATAAAATAAAACTCACAGAATACTATCATAATTCGAGTTTCTTAGAACATGGCGGTTCACCGGAAGATGCGGTAAAGCGTGCGTTTGTGTATCAGATAGACAGTTTCATAAAACAGAATAACGGTTATCAGAAAAACGAAAGCAAGATTACTTATACCGACGTTGAAGAATGTCTTGTACTGGTTTCCTCGTCGTTCTCAACACAGACATCATATGAAAATCAGACAAAAAAAGCTATAACCAATAAATTCATACGTGAGGCAATGACTGATTTCTTAAAACATCAGCTTGAAATATATTTCATAGAAAATCCCGACGAAGCACAGAAAATTTCCGAACAGGTTCTCATAAACAAGCGTAGTCGTGAAAATGCGGAAAAAGTCCGTCTCAACGTAAAGAAGAAACTCACCGGAAGTATAGACCTGTCTAACATGGTTGACAAGTTCGTTGACTGCCGTACTAAAGACGTTACAAGACGTGAAATATATATCGTTGAGGGTGATTCCGCATTAGGTTCCGTAAAGCTCGCACGTGATGCGGAATTTCAGGCGATAATTCCCGTGCGTGGAAAAATTCTGAACTGTCTGAAAGCGGAGTATACAAAAATTTTCAAGAACGAGATTATCACCGATTTAATAAAAGTCCTCGGGTGTGGCGTGGAAGTCAGTACGAAAGCCAATAAAGACCTGTCTAACTTCAATTTAGATAATTTCCGGTGGAGTAAGATTGTCATCTGTACTGATGCAGATGTTGACGGTTTCCAGATACGGACGCTTATTCTTACCATGCTTTACAGACTTACTCCTACGCTCATAGAAAAAGGGTACGTATATATAGCGGAATCGCCGTTATTTGAGATTAACACGAAAGATAAAACGTACTTCGCCTACACCGAGCAGGAAAAACAACGCATTCTGAAGATGATTGGCAATAAGAAGTATACTATACAGCGTTCAAAGGGTTTAGGCGAAAACGAACCGGATATGATGTCGCTGACTACCATGAATCCCGATACAAGACGTTTAATAAAAGTCACTGCTGACGACATAACGGAATCTGCGGAAGTATTCGAGATGCTTTTAGGTGACGACTTACAAGGCAGAAAACAATATATTTCCGAATACGGTGCGGATTACTTAGAACTTGCCGACATATCATAATAATTCATAATTTATAATGCATAATTAATAATTAAAAAAAAAGGAGTTGATTTTAATGCTTATAGGTTTTGCGTTGATAGTCATTGCGTTGGTATTCCGGTATACCTTAAATGAAATGACAAAATCAATAGATGTATCTGACCCCGAAAGCAAACCCGACAGATTATATCATAATATAGCTTTAGTAAGTATAGTTGTATATTTATTGATTGTATTATCATTAATGATAATCAGTAATGACTTTAATTTAGAATCATGTTGTTTTATAATATTTCTTATGCCGTTTTTATGGTTGCCGTTGGTGCTTACGGGATTCAATATAGTAAACCTGTACAGAAACAGATATAAGGCAATCGGTACGGACTTATCAACGATATTTGTAGGCGGAATTTATCATATTATGCTTATTGATGTGCAGGATTTTACAGGAAAAGACTATACGGAAGCCGTATACATCGGACAGTATCACGCCGTTATGCACAGTGAGTACAGTATTATAATACAGTGCGTAATGATTATCGGCTTTATAAGTATGGTACTGCTTTGTGTACGGAAACCCGAAAAAACACCGCCTTTACAGTCCGCAATGTGTATAGCGTTTACGTCGATAATGCTGTTACTTATGGGTCTGATATACATTCAGATGATATGCAAATTTGAGATATATTTTATAATGTTCTACCTGTACTATTTCAATCTGATAATAATTTCCGCAAGAAGAATACACTATCACATAACGGAGCAGGTCAGACTTGCTGACGAACGTGAAACGGTCTTCCGGACAAAATTTGCGGAAAGGTTACATAAAATGATGTCGACGGTATCGGGTATGACTAAATTCAGCTTTTTACTTATACTGCCGATAGCGATAATCTGCGAGATACTGTATATACTTCTCGGACAGGGTGCGGACGGTTTTATAAAAGCGTTCACTATGACTGCCGACTGGACTTTTTCCACACAGACACCTCCGCCCCCTCTGGAGTATCAGGGACATTATCTGTGTACTGTTGCCTGCTCCGGTCATGAAAAAGTAGTAAAGCCTGTACGTTACGGAATACGCCTGAATCAGAAGATAGTAGTAAACAGACAGTTACTTATTGCGAACGCCTTTGAAGACCTTATAAAAGAACGTTTGTACAAGACCCACCATTTTATAAGACACTGCTATGATAAATACGGTTATCCGGTATCAAGACACATCACAACACCAATAAGAGCGGATATAGTGTACATAATAATGAAGCCTCTTGAATGGCTGTTTTTAGCGGTTTTATACCTTTTCGACGTCCAGCCGGAAAACAGAATAGCTATACAGTATTCCGAATATAAAGTAAAAAGATAAAATTTAATGTTTCCGTAATGACTTATTTTTTGTGCATAATGTATAAACAAGGTTGTCTCCGGACGGTAGGGGGACTGACATTTTTGCACAAAAACTACCCGATTTCACGGAAAACACATCAAAAAGAGCAAAATTTAACACTCAAAACGCAAAAATTTACATGAAAATTCATAAAAAAACGTCCGGAGCAGGTGAAATTTACGTATTTTGTATAATATGCACAAATCAAGGCGTTTCCAGCCGGTAGGGTGACTATGAATTATGCACAATAAAAATTTTTACAAAAATATATAAAAAAGGAGAGTTTTTAAGTATGGCAAGAAAAAAACAGGTTTCTGAGAAAAAAGTTATCAGACACGAAGCATATATAGAAGGTTCGGGAAGTATAGTCGACGAAAAAATTACGGATACCCTCAAGAAAAACTATATGCCGTATGCCATGAGCGTTATTATATCAAGAGCGTTACCGGAAATTGACGGCTTTAAACCGTCACACAGAAAACTGTTATATATGATGTACAAAAGAGGCTTACTTAATCCGGATAAAGAACGTTCAAAATCTGCAAACGTAGTAGGCGAAACTATGAAACTTAATCCGCACGGTGACCAGGCTATATATGAAACTCTTGTCCGTATGACACGTGGTAATGAAGCACTTCTGCACCCTTATATAGATTCCAAGGGAAATTTCGGTAAAGCATATTCAAGCAAGATGCATTTTGCCGCACCACGTTATACGGAAGTAAAGCTTGAAAAAATCTGTAACGAACTTTTCCGTGATATAGATATGGAAACCGTCGATTTTGTACCGAATTACGATAATACCATGTCAGAACCTACTTTACTTCCGGCAACTTTTCCGACGGTATTAGTAAATTCCAATACCGGAATAGCGGTATCTATGGCAAGCAATGTATGTCCGTTCAATCTCGCAGAGGTTTGCGAAACTACTATAGCATTCATGAAGAACCCCGAACATGATATTATCACAACTCTTAAAGCTCCCGATTTCCCAAGCAGTGCGGTAATACTTTACGAAGAAAACGAACTCCGGAAGATATACGATACCGGCAGAGGAAGTATAAAAGTACGGTGTCAGTACCGTTATGATAAGTCATCTAACTGTATCGAGATAACGCAGATTCCGTATACTACCACGATAGAAGCAGTCATTGACAAGATAGTTGATTTGGTGAAAGCTGGTAAGATACGTGAAATATCATATATCCGTGATGAAACTGACATTGACGGTCTCAAAATAGCGATAGACTTAAAACGAGGTACAGACCCCGAAAAACTTATGCAGAAACTTTACCGGCTCACACCGTTACAAGATAACTATTCATGCAACTTCAATATACTGATAAACGGTACGCCTAAGGTAATGGGTGTAAAGGAAATACTTACGGAATGGGTAACGTTCAGGGAAAAATGTATATACAGAAGAACATCATACGAGTTAGGAAACAAAAAACATAAACTTCATCTATTGGAAGCACTTTCAAAGATTCTGAACAGTCTTGACAGTACTATATCGATTATCCGAGATACACAGAAAGAAAATGATGTTGTATCAAATCTCATGAAAGAATTTTCAATAGACGGTGAGCAGGCGGAATACGTATCAGAACTGAAACTCCGTAACATTAACAAACAGTACATTTCAAGACGTATTCAGGAACTGGAAAGTCTGGAAAAAGATATTGCGGAAATGGAAGAGATACTGAAAGATAACAACAAAATCCGTAAGATAATAATAAAGGAGTTAAGGGACGTAATAAAGAACTACTCGCAACCGAGAAAGTCACTGATTTCAGAGTACACGGAGCAGGACGTTGAAATAATAGACGATACACCCGACTATCCTGTAAATATATTCCTGTCGGCAAGCGGATATTTCAAGAAAATAACGCCACAGTCGTTACGTATGAGTAGCGAACATAAGTTAAAAGACGGCGATTATATAATCCGTAACTTCGAGGCTACAAACAAAACGGAACTCATTTTCTTTACCGATAAGCAACAGGTATATAAATCAAAAGCAAGTTCATTTGACGATACAAAGGCAAGTCTAATAGGCGATTATATACCGGCTAAACTATCGTTCAGTGAAAATGAATCGTTAAAAGAACTCGTACCGACTACCGACTACAGCGGATACGTGATATTTTTCTTTGAAAACGGTAAGGCTACTAAAGTACCGTTAAAAGTGTACGAGACAAAAACCAATCGTAAGAAACTGACTAAAGCATACTCGGATAAGTCACCATTAGTAAAGATAATGTTTATCAGTGAGGACTGCGATATACTTGTAAGGAGTTCCGGCGGATATACAATACTTTTCAATACGGCGGAAATCTTACCGAAAACTACAAGAGATTCACAGGGCGTACAGATAATGACGTTGAAAAAAAATAACGTACTCGCTACAGTCGAAAAGGTAACAGACAGTGAGTATGAAAAGTATCGAGTAAAGAGTATACCGTCAACGGGAAAACAAGCTAAAGAACTCGGCGATACTAACCAGCTTTCGTTGATATAATCTATAATTAATTCATTAAATTTTATTTCTGAAAAAACATCATTTTTTTGTGCATATTAACGAAACTGAAAGTGTTTTCCCTTGTGTAATCGACACAGCATATTGCACAAATAATACACCTGCTCCGGATTATTTATCATTATGAAAGGAAGTACAAATATTATGAAATTTATCTGTAAACAATGTAATAAAGAGTTTGAAATGACTGCTTCGGAAATAGAATACTTCAGAAGTAAAAACCTGAATATCCCGAAAAGATGCCGGAACTGTCGGGAGATGAACAGGCAGACAGGTAATAATTATACATACAATTCAGATAAAGCAAAGCTGATAAACTACAAGACCATAATTATTATACTTAGTCTTGTTATCGTACTGATACTTATTGTTGCCGGTACTGCTATATATATGCTGTCGCCGGAGGATAAACCTGATACTTCCGCAGTAATAACGCATACCGTACAGAACGAGCCGGTCACGACGACTACAAAACATACTACTGTAACGGCGGTTAAACATACCGCACATATCGTACAGAACGAACCGGTCACAACAACTACGACAACAACCACGTCAGAAACAACGGAGCAGGTCACGACTACAACAACTACTCAAAAGGTCACTACCAAGGCAACGGAAATTACATACTATCTGAATACGTATCGGAAAAAGTTCCATAAACCCGACTGTGAAAGCGTTCAACAGATGAACCGGAAAAACAGAAAAGCATTTTACGGTACGAGAGATGAAGCCATTGCACAGGGTTATTCACCGTGCGAAAACTGCCAACCGTAATTTATAATTCATAATTAATAATACATAATTAATAATTATTTTTGTGTGTTAATCCGTAAACAGAAAAAATCCGGAGCGTTTACAGCTTCGGACTTTTTTTGCATTTCGCTTGTTAATTTTTTACGAATTTCAGAAATTTGTAATCAGCGTTTTCTATAGCGGATTTCAGTTGTTTCTGACCTGCTCCGTTACATTCTATCAATGCCGTTCCCTTTTCGTGACTTACTTCTATTACTTTTACGCCGGTTTCTTCGAGTGCCTCACGGATATGTTTTTCACATTTTCCGCACATCATACCTTTTATCTTTACCGTAAACGTACCGTTTAAAGAATCATCAGTATTTCTGCGGATTTTTTTATCACGGCTTGAATCGTGTATCTTTACGAGATTAAGACGTAACGCATTGGTAACAACGCAGAAACTTGATAAACTCATTGCCAACGCTCCGAACATGGGATTGAGTTGCCAGCCGAAAAGTTTTATATATACCCCACACGCTAACGGTATACCGATTACGTTATATATGAACGCCCAGAACAGATTCTGATGTATATTCCGGAGTGTTGCACGGCTTAACCTAATAGATGCGGGTACATCACTGAGACGGCTTTTCATCAGTACGACATCTGCGGAATCTATTGCGACGTCCGCACCTGCTCCGATAGCTATTCCGGTATTCGCACTTGTAAGTGCCGGTGCATCGTTGATACCGTCGCCGACCATTGCGACACGTCCGAGTTTTTTGAGACTATTTACTGCTTTTTCCTTACCGTCGGGGAGTACTCCGGCTATTACCTCGTCAACGCCTGCCTGTCTGCCGATAGCCTGTGCGGTACGTTCATTGTCGCCGGTAATCATTACGACGTGTATTCCCATATTCCGCAACTCCCTGACGGCTTCCGCACTGTCTTCCTTTATTACGTCCGCAACTGCTATAATTCCGACGAGTTTATTACCTTCTGCGAAAAATAACGGTGTTTTACCGTTTTCGGAAAGTTTTTCGGAATACGTTTTCATATTATCCGGTATATCCGCAAGTCCGCTGATAAATTTATAGTTTCCGCCGGATAGCTGTATGTTATTCCGTAACGCTTTCAGACCGTTTCCGGATAACGCTTTGAAATCGGTTACCGTATCGGCTTGTACGTTATCCTGTTCAGCCCTTGATAATATCGCTTTAGCTAATGGGTGTTCGCTTAGTTTTTCGAGAGAGTACGCAATTGACATCAGATAATTTTCGTCGTAACTGTCTGCTGTGATTACGTCTGTAACTTCAGGTTCACCGGAAGTTATCGTACCGGTTTTATCGAGTGCGACAACATTTACTTTACCGGTTTCCTCGAGTGATACGGCAGTTTTGAATAGTATACCGTTTTTCGCACCTACGCCGTTACCTACCATAATCGCTACCGGTGTGGCAAGTCCTAACGCACACGGACAGCTTATTACAAGTACTGATATAGCCCTTGTAAGTGCGTAACCTACCGTCTGACCGACAAGAAGCCATACTATAAAAGTCAGTACCGCTATACTTATTACTACCGGTACGAATATTCCGGAAACTTTATCCGCAATCTTCGCAACGGGTGCTTTTGTAGCGGAGGCATCACTAACCATCTGGATTATCTTTGACAGCGTTGTATCTTCGCCGACTCTTACCGCCTCGCACTTTATAAATCCCGACTGATTCAACGTCGCACCGGAAACGTTATCGCCAACTGTTTTGTCAACCGGTATACTTTCACCGGTCAGTGCGGATTCATTGATGGCACTTTCACCCTCTATCACTATCGCATCTACAGGTATACTTTCCCCTGGACGTACTACAAATACATCACCTTTTTTTACCTGCTCAACTGGTACTGTTTTTTCCTGACCGTCTTCAATGATATTCGCAGTTTTCGGAGCAAGTCGCATAAGGCTTTTAAGTGCGTCAGTAGTTCGTCCTTTTGAACGTGCTTCCAGCATTTTTCCGACGGTAATAAGTGTCAGAATAGTTCCGGCGGATTCAAAATAAAATTCATGTGCATAATGCATAACCGGTAAACCTTTTAACTGTGCGTCGGTCATGGCAAGTAATGCCCATACGCTGTATACAAATGATGTCCCTGAACCTAATGCAACAAGCGTATCCATATTAGGCGAACCTCTGAACAGACTTTTAAAACCGCTTACGAAAAATTTCTGATTGATTACCATTACGATACCGGCAAGTAACATCTGAATTATACCAATCATAATATAGTTGCCGTCCATGAACTCCGGTAACGGAAATCCCCACATACTATAACCCATTGAGATATACATAAGCAGTATCAGAAATCCCACTGATGCGAAAAGTCTTTTTCTGAGTACAGGTGTTTCATGGTCTGCAAGCGATTCCTCACCGGTGGAAGTTTTTCCGGTATCTGTACCGCCTTTCAGTGATGCACCATAACCCGCATTTTTTACGGCGTTTATAATATCGGTATCTGATGCCGTACCCTCAACGCCCATAGAATTAGTGAGCAGGCTTACGGAACACGATGTAACACCGTTTACCGATTTAACAACCTTTTCCACTCTCGCAGAACACGCCGAACAGGTCATACCGGTAACGTTGAATTGTTTCATAATATATTCTCCTTTCGTATGTTATGTAATTATTATAACACGGAAAATATATTGAAATCATAAAAGTTGCATACGGTTGACAAAAATTTAACAATTATTTTATAACATTCCAGTCGGATTCCTTAAAGCCGACGAATACGTTATTATCTGTAACTAAAACAGGCCTTTTTACTAACATTCCGTCAGTTGCGAGAAGTTTTAACTGTTCGTCCTCTGACATCTCCGGCAGTTTATCTTTAAGATTCATGGATTTGTACAGCATACCGCTTGTATTAAAGAATCTCTTCAACGGCAGACCGCTTCTGCTGTACCATTCTTTCAGCTCCTCGTAAGTCGGATTATTTTCTTTTATATCCCTTATGGTGTATTCAATGCCGTTATCGTCAAGCCATTTCTGAGCTTTTTTACAGGTTGTACACTTCGGATAGCATACGTATAACATTAATATTCCTCCTTTAATTACTACAGACCATTATTTCAATATCGGTATCGCTGAAAATATTTCTTACCTGCTCCGATACTGTTTCCCAGTCCAGACCGTCGAGACCACACGCAATATGTGGCATCGCAATTTTTCTGATATTTTTTTCCGTGACCTGTTTTTTCAATCCGTACAGGCTTTCAATAACGCTATCCATAGTAGGTTTGTTACGCCATGTCTTTTTAGTAACGAGATTGAAAACCCTGTCAATGAGTATACAGTTTCCGGATTGTCCGGAGTTACGGAGTTTTTTTTTCATGTCGAAACGCTTATTAAATTCAAGGGCTATACCCTTACCCAGTACGAAATCAGCACTTACACAATGAACTAAATAATAGTCTTCCGGTACTGAAAACAGGTCTCTTATTTCTTCGTGATACGTCATTTCATCATCTCCAGTAAATCTTCCTTGCTGATTATCGCAATTCCTAAATCCTGTGCCTTTGTGAGTTTACTTCCGGAATCCTCACCTGCTACAACGTAATCCGTTTTTTTAGATACCGTCCCCGATACTTTACCGCCGAAACTTTCTATTAATTTTTTAGCTTCCGAACGCTTCATATCCGGTAACGTGCCGGTAAGTACGAAAGTTTTTCCGCTGAATCTGTCATCAATGATTGATTTTTTATCGTACGTCATATTTATACCGTATTCACGCAGACGTCTGATTAACTCAATACGGTGTGGTTCACGCAGGGAACTGTATACGCTTTCCGCTATAATATCACCTAAACCGTCGATAATGGCTATATCTTCCATACCGGCACTGAGCAGGCCGTCGATATCGGGAAATCTTTCACATAAAAGTATAGCGTTTCTTTTACCGACGTTATGGATACCGAGTGCGTACACAAGACAGTCAAAACTTTTATTTTTTGATTTTTCTATGGATTTTATAAGATTTTCCGCAGATTTTTCCGCAAATCTTTCCAATTTAATAATCTGTTCTTTCGTGAGGGTGTAGAGGTCAGCCGGTGAACTCACAAATCCATTGTCTACTAACATTTTTATATTTGATTCCCCTAAACCGTCTATATCCATAGCATCTTTTGAAGCAAAATGTATTATATTCTTCAGTAGCTGTGCCGGACACTCCACATTTGGACATCTCAGAATACTTTCGCCGTCAGTACGTATCGCCGGAGTACAACACACAGGACATACCGCCGGAAGTCTGAACGGTTCGGAATTTTCTTCGTGACTTACTGAGCGTACAATTTCCGGTATTATATCGCCTGCCTTACGTACTACCACTATATCGCCTATCCGTATATCTTTTTCGGTTATGAAGTCCTGATTATGCAGTACCGCTCTTGAAACGCTCGTACCGGCAAGCGTAATCTGTTCGAATACCGCCACCGGAGTTATAGCCCCTGTACGTCCGACGTTTACCTCAATATCGAGAAGTCTGGACCGTTTTTCCTCCGGCGGATACTTATACGCAACCGCCCACTTCGGAAATTTTGACGTACTCCCCATAATATCACGCTGAGACAGATTATTTACTTTTATTACGATACCGTCTATATCGTACGGAAGACCTGCTCTGTCACTGCCGGTACGGTTTATTTCAGTTTCTATTTCCTCGTACGTCCTGCACACTTTATACGATACCGTCCGGAAACCGAGTTTTTTTAAGTAGTCGAGTGATTCGCTGTGTGTAACGAAATCATGACCGATACACTGTTGAATGTTGAAGATAAATATATCAAGTTTACGTTTTGCGGTAACTTCCGGATTCTTCTGTCGTAACGAACCTGCAGACGCATTACGTGGATTTTTAAAAGGCTGTTCACCGTTTAATTCCTGCTGTTCCGTAAGTTCGATGAAGCTGTTTTTAGGCATATACACTTCACCCCTCACCTCAAGAAATTCCGGAGAGTCTTTAAGTTTCAGCGGTACGGAACGGATAGTTTTTATATTAGCGGTTACGTCCTCACCGGTGTGACCGTCCCCACGTGTTGAGGCTCTTATGAGTACGCCGTTTTCGTATTCCAGCGATACAGATAAGCCGTCTATTTTAGGTTCTGCTGTATATTCCGGCGTATCGAGTTCCGCCTTGCATTTATCAAGAAAGTTCCTGACCTGTTCGTAATCGAATACATCCTGTAAACTCGCCATCTGTACGGTATGGCTTACCTTTTCAAAAGTATTAGATGCGATACCGCCTACACGTTGAGTAGGTGAATCTGGTCTTATCAGTTCGGGGAACTGTTCTTCAAGGTGTTTAAGTTCCTGTAACAGAACGTCGTAATCATAGTCGCTTATCTCCGGATTATCGAGAACGTAATATTTATAATTATGTTCGTTTATCGTATCGGCAAGCTCTCCGATACGTTTTTCCGCCGTCAGTTTATCCATAAAAAAATGCCTCCTTAATGGAATCGGTACATAATTATTCTATCACATTTTGCCGGAAAGGTCAATGACAGATTGCCGGATTTTTTATTTATCTTTCACATTTCCGACACTATTTCTTGACATTTTCCGGTTACAATCTGTAACAGATGACATTATTATTACAGAAATTATATAATTTTATTAATTTCCGGAAAATAAGCGGAATTATACAATTT
>JAIDCY010000115.1 GCA_029055625.1 Ruminococcus sp.
TTCCGAACACAGAAGTTAAGCTCATTGACGTTGATGATACTTGGTTGGCGACGACCCGGGAAAGTAGAACGATGCCGACACAATAAAAAGGAACTCTCTTTAGAAATAAAGGGAGTTTTTATATTTTAGGAGGAAATACAAGGGAGTAATAATTTTTTTAAGTGTCTTGTACCGTCAATTTTTATGGAAAATTACGCTGAAAAAAGATATGAATTACTCGGAAAATTACAATAAATCGGGAATTATTTAAAAACTTTCGATAAAATGCATAAATTATATTGACATTTCAATAAAAAAATGTTAATATATATACATACTAATCAGGGAGGTTTTTCCTATGAAGAAATTTTTACAGAAATTCACGGCACTTGCGGTATCGTTGAGTGTGCTTCCGGTCATGGAAGTACCTGCAAAGGCTGATGACTATGCAGTGCGTGACCCGTTCTACAATTTCCGTAGTGATTATAATTATTATACTTCCGAACATTTCCAGTTTATATGGGGAAATTCCGGTGATGTATCGAAAGTGACGGACGAATTTTTAACGCAGAACTCGAAAAATTTTGAAGCGTGCTGGGACGTTTATATGAATGACCTGTCAATGAAAGAGCCGTCGGAGGCTGTAGAAGTCGATTTGCGGGACGGTAAGAAATACAAGACAAATATCTATATATCGGGAACAGGTCTTGAAAACATGGTGGACGACTGGGCGTATATGTCGTGGGATAACGGCGGATTTGCATATATGTTCTGTTGTGTGGATTCGATGCAGTATAATCCGCCGTCATGGGTATTTCCGCACGAATTCGGACACGTCATGACGGCACATCAGGGGGCATGGAACAATAATAAGTACTCGTATGCATGGTGGGAGGCAATCGGCAACTGGTACAGAGAACAGTATCTTTACAGCGACTACTCCAACGACGAAACAGGACACGGCACAGATTTTTTTGAGACTTACATGAAAAATTTAAACTTTACGTTTCCGTGTGGACGTGATTACTATGCATCATGGGCATTTTTCCAGTACCTGACGGAAAATCCGGATAATTTAGAGGGATACGGTGCGGATTTTGTCAAGAAGTTGTTGCAGGAGGGTCAGCCGGATGAGTTCCCGTTTGACCAGATTGAAAGACTTGCTCCGGCAGACTTAAAAGAAACACTGGGTCTGTATGCCGGACGTATAGCAGGATTGGATTTCAGAAAAGGCGATGCTTATCGTGCGAGACTTAACGAGTTATTGGATTCAGGGTCGTGGAACTGGCAACAGATTTATACTATACTCGAAAAAGTTTCCGGAAAATCGAATACATACGCAATACCTACCGAGAGAGCCCCACAATTTGCAGGAATCAACGTAATTCCGATACAATCGGCAAGCGGTGAACAGTCTGTTACACTGAATGCCGGTACAAATATCGACGGTGCGGACTGGCGAGCCTGTATAGTACAGCAATCGGCGGACGGTAGCTGTAAATATTCAAAACTGTTCAGAGCCGGTGAAACTGTAAAATGGAACTCGACAGGTGGTACGGAATATCTTGCAGTAGTCGCAACCCCTGACCTTGATAAGATTACGAAATGCGGACTTCCTGGCATTTATGACGACAATTCCGAATTTTCTGAAAGTAATATGCCGTTCAGCAGTAAGGAACGCTATTCGTATTCCGTGACGTTCAGCGATGGTGTTTCAATGGTGGAACGAACCGTAAAAAATAATCCGTGGGAGAGCTACCATACGCATACTAACGGCGGAGGTCTTGTTTCCGACGGTGCAAACGTTGCGGACAGCGTATACGTCGGAAAAAATGCAAAAGTCATGGGAAATGCGACGGTTTCCGGCAATGTACGCATAGAAGATTATGCGGTGGTACAGGACAGTGCGACGGTCAAGGATAACGCAGTAATAAGCGGATATGCGATAGTCGCCGAAAATGCGGTAATATCGGGAAATGCACGAGTTGGTGATACCGGTCTTGTAATGGGACGTGCGAATGTCAGCGGTAATGCTAAGGTAATAGAGAGTGCGTGTGTATACGGAAATACGAAGATGTCGGAAAATGCGGTAGCGAAAGGTATGGCGTTCGTAATGGCGGACGGTAATATTACCGGTCAGGGCGTTGTCGACGGCGATTATTACGACGACAGCGGAAAAACTATATCAAAAGGCACGTCATACGGCTGGACGAGTACGCAGGCTTACGCCGACAGCAGACCTTATACCGATAAACTTATGTACGCATACGATTTTGACGTTGACAGCTCGTTAAGTTTCAATGACAGATACACTTCAACTTACGGCATGAATTACGGTACGGCGTGGGAATCTGACAGGACATCTGCAAAAGGCGTGCTCACTTTTGACGGTAATAATTTTGCGGAACTCGATAAGGGTGTGTTATATACTGAAAATATCGACATTCAGACCGCTATTCTTAACAGAGGTAACGGAACGGTGTTATTTTTCGGCGACGACGATTCACATATAAAGTTATCTGCGGACGGAAACAATTTAACGGCGGAATTTATGTTGAATGGAAAGTCAGAAAAACTTACCGCAGAAAATGTAGTTGAGAGTGGAAAATGGTTGAAAGTACGTTTAATTCTCGACGGTGACAAGGGCAAAATAACAGTTGACGGAAAAACAGTCGCAGAGGGGACGATAACAATAAATCCTTGCGATATTGCGGATGCCGTCGGAAATGGTGCGTACAGGATAGGTGCAGACGGTAACAACAGTGATAATTTCAGAGGTTCAGTGGATTTTGTGCGGATATTCAACGGTGAGGCAGAAGAACCAACTGAAACATATACCGGTGTTGAGGATATGGACACACCACAGCAGGAGAGTATACTTGTAGGCGACGTTTATTCCGATATGCGGATAGATGCGTTTGACCTCGTAAAAATAAGACAGTTTGCGATAAATAATGCAGGTCTCACGAAAAAAGACAAGGCTTCCGCAGACGTCAACGGTGACGACGTTGTGAATATCGCTGATGCGGTAACTATGCAGAACTATCTTTTAGGCAGAATAAACGAATTTCCGGCGGGAATGGTAAAATATTACTGATAACAAAAAAGCAACTGTTTCCGGACAGTTGTTTTTTTCATGATACGTAAAAGCACGGATTATCAGGAAAAAATTTTCAGAACGTGTTATAATAAAATCACACTCAGGGAGGAAATCAGTATGAACTGGATAAACGGCGTACAAAATGCACTGAATTACATTGAAGAACATATCACCGACAGGCTCGATTATGCGGAAATAGCACGTCAGGCGTATTGTTCGGAGTTTTATTTTCAACGTATTTTCAATGCGTTGTGTGGTATGACGTTAGGCGAGTACATCCGGAAACGTCGGCTGACATTGGCAGGTATGGAGTTATACCGGACTAAAGCTAAAGTAATAGACGTTGCGTTAAAATACGGTTACGAATCGCCGGAAAGTTTCACGAGAGCGTTTATAAAATTTCATAATATAAAACCCTCGGAAGCCCGGAAGTCCGGAACAGGTCTGAAATCATTTTCCCGACTAAGTGTGAAAATTATCATGAAAGGCGGTAGCACAATGAATTACAGAATCATTGAAAAACCAGCGTTTAAGGTTATCGGTATGACCGAAACGCATTCAATTGACGAAAATCAGAACATAAACACAATTCCGGCGTTCTGGGATAAGGCACACAAAACCGGAATTATCGAAACTCTCCTTGATAACGCATCTGATAAGACGTACATTTTCGGTATCTGCTACGGAAATACACGTACAAATCAGCAAACTTTTGACTACTCGATAGCGGTTGAGTGTACTGAAAATGTAAGCGTTCCGGAGGGTTATGAGGTCAGTGAAATACCTGCTCGGACGTGGCTTGTTACAGAGTGTACGGGTGCAATGCCGGAAGCGATACAGAAGTTATGGCATGAAATCTGTACGGAATTTTTCCCGACTTCCGATTATAAACCCACTTACGAAATGGACATTGAAGCGTATACGGCAGGCGATATGACAAGTTCTGATTATAAAAGTCAGATATGGATTCCGATTGAAAAAATCTGACAAAAAAGAAAGAGTACAGTTTTTGCTGTACTCTTTTCCGGTTTATTCCGATATGTTGAGGCGTGAGAAATACATTTCCGCATATTTTTTGTATTCGTCGTGGAAAGTCTCGTCATTTTCCTTGACATCGTTAAGATAAGTATGAAAATCTGTTTTTTCGTCGGTCTGTATGAGTATTCCCGCAATATTTGAACAGTGGTCGGAAATTCTTTCAAGATTTGTAAGTATATCCTGAAAAATATAACCCAGTTCAACCGTACACTCATCATTCTGTAGTCTTCTTATATGACGGTTTTTTAATTCTATACTGAGGTTGTCCACAACTTCTTCAAGCGGTTCAACTCTGTGTGCTATTGAAAGGTCGTTATAATTGTATGCTATGAAAGCGTGTTCGATATTTTCGGTGATAGCATCTGTAATAATTTTTATCTCATTTCTGCACTCTTCGGAAAATGAAATTTTTTTGTCGTGTATCTCCTTAGCGGATTCAACAAGATTCAGTGCGTGGTCAGAAATACGTTCAAAATTTCCGATACAGTGCATCATTTTCGAGACCGTCCGGCTGTCGTTACCGGTTATACTGCTTTTCGATATTTTCAGCAGATAATTATTTATCGTGTCCTCAAACCTGTCTACAATATCCTCATTTTCTATGATGGTCTGTGCGTCTTCGTCATTGTATTCAAGGATAATCCTGATAGCTTTTCTTATGGTTTCACGTGTGAGGTCTGACATTTCAATTGAAGCGGTTCTGCAAGCCTGTACGGCAACGCTCGGAGTTTTCAGAAGTCTTTCGTCGAGACCGGTAAGGTTTCTTTCTGAATTTTTTTCGTTTTCCGATTCTTTACCGTCACGGATAACCAGTTTGGACAGTGCAACAAGTTGTTTTGTGAACGGCAGAAACATTAAGGTAGTAGCGAGATTGAAAATAGTATGCATTATAGCGATACCTACATAACCGACAGTTTCATTAAATATGCCAATGTCAAGAACAGACTGCATAATCATTATGAAAGGGAGTAATATTATAGTACCGATAATCTTGACAATAATGTGAGTCCATGCCACACGTTTAGCATCTTTGCTGACACCGAAAGTAGAAAGAAGTGCGGTAACACAAGTACCGATATTACAACCCATTATTATAGGTAGAGACATACCATAAGTCAACGCTCCGGCTTTTGAAAACGCCATAAGAATACCTATTGAACCGGCAGAACTCTGTATAATACCGGTGAAACCTGCTCCGACGAGTACGCCTAAAACCGGATTTTCAAAGGCGGTAAGTAATTTTTTGAAGTCTTCTGATTGTGCAAGAGGGTCTACAGAATCTGACATCAAAGTCATACCGGTCATGAGTACCGAAAAGCCTACAAGAATACGTCCTATATCTTTATTCTTGTTTTTCTTGCACGCCATAATCATTATGACGCCAACTAGTGCGACAAGTGGCGAAAACGATTCCGGTTTAAGCATTTTCAGCATGAACGACAGCACACCACCACCACCGGAAGTCTTGATATCGCCGAGGCATAAAATCCATGCGGTGAACGTCGTGCCGATATTTGACCCGAAACATACACCTATAGTCTGTTCAAGGGTCATGAGACCGGAATTTACAAAGCCTACAAGCATAACTGTCATTGCAGATGATGACTGTATAGCGATAGTCACACCCATACCTAAAAGTATGCTTTTTAATTTGTTGGAGGTCATTTTTTTCAATGCGACTTCCAGTTTACCACCTGTGAGCTTTTCAAGACCCGTTGACATTACATTCATGCCATACAGGAAAAAAGCAAGTCCACCCAGTAGCGTAAAGATGTTAAAAATCGAAAACTCTTCCATAAAACACTCCTTAGAAATTATTTTAAGAAATCCCCTTTTATT
>JAIDCY010000116.1 GCA_029055625.1 Ruminococcus sp.
ATTTATCTTTACTTTTTTCTTTATTTGTGGTAAAATATAAGTGCATTATTAATAAAAGGAAGTTTTTATCTATGAAAAAAAGTATTTTAAAAAATACAATGCTTACCGTTTCAGTTATAGTGTCTGCTTTATCTTTTACATCTGTATGTACATCATGTCAGGGAACCGACCCACAGAAAGATGACGATATTTCCGTAAACATTGAAAACAATTCGGAAAAGTCTTCCGATACCTCAACTGCAACGGAATCTGATACCGATAAATCGGATACTACTACTGATACCGTATCTACTGAAAAATCTACTGAAGCTATCGTTACTGATGCCGAAACTTTCGTATCAATCGAACTTATGACTACCTCTACCATACCTACTACCACTACTATAGAATATCAGGAAATCAACGTTCCTATGGGTACGCAGGCGGAAGTAACAAAACCACCGGTCACCGAGTATGAAATACCACCGGAACAGTATATGACTACACGTTCTACGGAAGAAACTACTGAACCACCTGTCACTACTGAACCGCCTACAGCCGGTACGTATGTAGGAAGTTCCCCTAACAGTGACTTTTACCAGTCGAGACTTGCTATAGCCGGTGACTCCATAGCTTACGGTTTCAATGCTTACGGCTTTATACCAAGTGAACACAATATAGCGACGGAATCCGTTTCAATGTGGAATCTTGATTACTTTACGTTCAGTACTGGTATGGGTCTTGTGGATACGGTGGAATACATAAGTCCGGATATACTTTATATGTCAATGGGTATGAATGATGTCAACATGACATCGCCGGAAGAATATGCGGAAAAATATAAGAGTACCATTTACGAGATAAGAAACAGAGTTCCCGATATATACATAGTAGTCGCCGGTATAACTCCGGTTACAGATACTTCCGGTTTCGTGAGCAACGAGACTATCAGAGAATTCAATAACGCTCTCGAAAATATGGTAAACGAAGTCTATTCAAATCACGTATACTATTTTGACGCATATTCGATAGTCGCCGACCCTGAAAACCTCGAACTCAGACCTGAATGTACCGGTGGTGACGGTATACATCTTGTATCTTCCTGTTACTACGAATTCCTGAACGCCCTTTATAATATGTTAGACCAGACCCCTGTTAAAGAAAATATAGAAAAAGCAGAACTCGGTTTACAATAAATGCATAATTCATAATTTTTTTGCGGTTTGCGTGATAATTTTAAAACCTTACTATCTGACCAAATAATCGGCGTTGGTAAGTTTTTTCTGATTTCCGGCGTGAGGTAATTCTTAATTATGCATTCTTAATTATTAATTATTTTCTGCCTTCCGCACAAATCCAGTTTTTACCGGTTTCCGTATGGATTCTTACATTGGAAAATCCTGCATCTTCAAGCAGTTTCCGGAACTCTTCCGGAGCAGGATTATATAAATTATACTTCTTTATATTCTCAATCTCTTTATCGGAAAGTCTGACCCCTCCGTGTATATCCGCTACTATAAGAAACATACCGCCGTCGGCAAGTACCCTGTTGACCTCTTTAAGATTCTCCGGCGGATTCTTCCAGAAATAAAAACTCTCTACTGTTATAATCCTGTCAAATGAACCGTCCGCAAACGGCATATCCTCTACTGACGCTTCTATTACGTCAAGTCTGCCGGATTCGACTATTTCCGTATTATGTTCACTTGTCATTCTGACTGATACCGGCGAATAGTCAAGTCCTGTAAGATGTCCGGTTGTTTTCTGCGACAGTCGGCGTAATGTCTCACCACCTCCGCAACCTATATCAAGTACCGTCTCATTTCCACTTAATACCATAAAATCCATTGCCCAGCCTGTAACGTCATAATGTGATACGTTCATCCGGTTTAACATCTGTTCACCAGCTTTTCCGGTTGGTTTCGCCGGATTTCCCTGTTCCGTTATCGATTTCTCTTTTTCGTTCATATTATATACCCGCTTTCAGTAAAGATTTTCTGCCGGAGTTCATCACCCCGACAGAATTTTTTTTTACTTATTCAACTGTAACGCTCTTTGCAAGATTCCTCGGCTTGTCGACGTCGTAACCTTTCGCTACGGATACATAATATCCGAGAAGTTGTAACGGTATCACCGACAGACTACCGGCAAAAAGCGAGTCTGTCTTCGGGATATATACCGTGAAATCTGCGGTATCTTCTATGTTATAATGTCCGTATGTCGTCAGTCCCATTAACGACGCTCCACGGCTCTTGACCTCTACCATATTACTTACCGTCTTCTCGTATAAATCCGGTTGTGTGAGTACGCCGATTACAAGTATACCGTCTTCGATAAGGCTTATAGGTCCGTGCTTTAACTCTCCCCCTGCGTACGCCTCGGAGTGTATATAGCTTATCTCTTTCATCTTCAGACTGCCTTCAAGGCTTATTGCGTAATCTATTCCTCGTCCTATGAAAAATGCGTCCTTTGCCCCGGCGAGTTTATTCGCAAACCATTGTATACGCTCTTTGTCCTCAAGTATCTTTTCTATCTTATCCGGTATAGTGTAAAGTTCCTCTATCATCTCCGTACAACGTTCTGCGGTCATCTCACCCCGTACCGTCGCAAACTTCATAGCCAACAAATATCCGGCTATCAACTGTGTACTGTATGCCTTTGTAGTTGCTACTGATATTTCAGGTCCTGCCAACGTATAGAATACATTATCAGCTTCCCTCGCTATTGATGAACCTACTACGTTTACTATACCTAACGTCCTGATTCCGCACTCCTTAGCCCCTCTCAATGCCGCTAAACTATCGGCGGTCTCACCTGACTGGCTTATTATTATTACAAGACTATTCTTTATCAGTTTCATCTTTCTGTAACGGAACTCTGAAGCAAGTTCCACACGTACGGAAAGTGATGTCAGGCTCTCTATTACGTACTGTACCGCCATTCCTACATGATACGCAGAGCCACACGCTACTATATATATCTGTTGCAACTCTTTTATTTCCTCGTCAGTCAAGCCCATTTCTCCGAAATCTATTTTTCCATCACGTACTACTGAATTTATCGTATCCCTTACTACCTTTGGCTGTTCGTGTATCTCCTTTAACATGAAATGTTCGTATCCGCCTTTTTCAGCGGATTCTGCATCCCATTTTATTTCCGTCAGTTCTTTCTGTATCTCCTCACGGTCTATATCGTAAAATGTTACCTTACCCTTTTCCAGTTTCGCAATCTCCATATTGCCGATATAGTAAACGTTTCTTGTATACTTCAGTATCGCCGGAACATCGGAGGCTACATACGTTTCACCGTCAGCGATACCTATAATCATAGGACTTTCCTTACGTGCCGTATATATTTCCTCCGGATAATCGCTGAACATTACCGCCAGTGCGTAAGACCCCCTGATTCTTATCATAGCCCTTGCTATCGCATCTACCGGACCAAGATTATACTTCTTGTAATAATAGTCTATCAGTTTTACCGCTACTTCCGTATCCGTCTGCGATCTGAATGTATATCCGCTTTTCGATAGTTTTTCCTTTAACTCCTGATAATTTTCTATAATCCCGTTATGTACACAGATTACATTTTCGTCGTCACTGGCGTGTGGGTGTGCGTTAAGGGCGGAAGGTTCGCCATGTGTAGCCCACCTTGTATGACCTATTCCGCAACAACCTTTTACTGTCTCGCCGTTGTTTGTCATCTCTTTGAGAGTCTTTAATTTTCCCTTTGCCTTTACTATCTCCGTCTTACTGTCGCCGTCACGTACCGCTATACCGGCGGAATCGTAACCTCTGTACTCCAGTTTTGAAAGTCCGTCAAGTAAAATCGGTGCTGATTGCTTCATACCTGTAAATCCTACTATGCCACACATAATATATATCCTCCATACTTATTTTTTTATACTATATCTTAATCCCCCCGCACGTAACGGAGGGATTGTATTTTTTTCTTTATTTTAACGGTTCACCACATTCCGGACAGAATCGGGGGATATTATCCGGATCAGACGGTATCCAGCCACAAGATGAACATGATATACTCTGTTTTCTTCCGTCCGGCTTCGGATTTCCGCACTCCGCACAGAATTTTCCGGTATTCTCCGCACCGCAAGTACACTTCCACGTACCGTTTTCCGATGGCTTCGGTTTACCGCAGTTCTGACAGAATTTTCCGCTGTTTTCAGTACCACAACTACATTTCCACGTACCTTTTACCGTTGCTTTAGGTTTACCGCAGTTCTGACAGAATTTCCCTGTATTCTCCATACCACATGAACATATCCATTTATCAGCGGAATTGTTACGTTGTTGTGCACCCATCTGGAAAAGTTGCTGTGCATTAAGTCCGCCTGCCTGCTGTGCCATGTTCATACTATAAAAGCCCATACCTGCTCCGTTCGGATTACTTGCGGCGGATGTCATAGCGTTTGCCTGTGCGTTAACCAGCATTGCCGCTGCGTTGGAAGCGTCCCTGTTCCATGCGGTATCTTCAAACTTCTTTATCCTCTCTTCGTCTTCTTTCGAGATTGTAACGGAATTTATCGCAACAGATACTACTTCCAGTCCCCTCTTCCCACTCCATTGTGGCGACAGTACATTACCCATAGCATCGGATAACTCTACTGTATGAAGCGGTAACTCGTCGTACCTTAAACCGTTCTGTGAAAGTTTCGCAAATGCGGGATTCAAGGCGTTAAGAAATTCTGATTTTAACTGCTGGTCTATGTTCGTACGTTTATAGTCCGCTGAAACGTTTCCGCATACGTTGGTATAAAACAGTAACGGGTCTGCGATACGGTAAGAGTATACACCGTTACAACGCACGCCGACGGTGAAATTTCTGCCTATGTCCGCATATGTCATGCGGAACGGTACAGGATTTTGTGTACCAAACTTATTATTTGTAAGCTCTTTAAGATTGAAATAATATACTCTCTGGTCGTGTGCGGTATCCCCACCATAAGAAATCCTTTTTCCGATAAGTTTAAACGTTTCCTTTATGTTATTTCCGAGATTTCCGCCGAAAAGACTTGGTTCTGTTGACATATCATATATATATTCACCCGGTACGGCACACACTTCTACTACTGCCCCCTGGTCTACTATTATCATACACTGTCCGTCGCTTACCGCTATTTTGCTACCGTTCGTTATGATGTTATCGTTGCCCTTGTTTGCGGAAAATGTACCTGTCTTCTTCTTTCCTTTTACTACAAGCACGTCAGCCGGTAAAGCGTCACAGTAGAAAAATTCCTTCCATGTATCGCCGAATACTGAACCTGCTGACACTAATGCAGCCTGAATAAGTCCCATATTGTTTTCTCCTTTCGTAAAAAAACTGAATTATCAGATTCGATAAATTAATTATATCATATCTATGTGTGAATTGCACGTATTTTTGAAAAAATTTTCCTGAAATTTCAATATTTTTATCTTTTAACTATTCCCATTCTTTCCATACGTCCGGTTTATAGCCTACCGTCGCCTTTTTACCGTTACGAACTATCGGGGTTTTTATTATATGCTGATTTTCGTATACCTTTTCTTCCTTGTCTACGTCGGTCAGATATTTTATCAGGATTATCAATTCTTTATCCTTTGCGTTTTCGTCAATCAGATTTTCGATTCCGCCTACTGACTGTCTTATACTATTAAATTCTCCCCTGCTCATGTCCTTTTCTTTCAGGTCTATAAACTGATACTTTATCCGCCGTTCTTTGAAATAACGTTCTGCCTTCCGGGTATCGGAACACTTCTTCGTACCGAATATCTGTATATTCATACGTCAATCCTCCTGTCTGAACGCTACTTCCGCAAGGTTTTCTACTTCACGTATGATGTTAAATTCAATACTCTTCAGGTCAAGTCCGTTCTGTGCGAAATAAAGCCTTATATTAGTAAATCTCGAAAATACAGGTATTTCCTTTGAATATGAAACGTCCTGACCAGCTGTACCGTTCCATGTGAAAGTACCGGAAGCCGTACCCATTACGAAAAGTGTAACCGGTATCTGTGCGGTTTCGCTCTGATTTGAAGAAGCTGTAATTTTTACTTCATAAAAACCGGCTTTATTTACGGTAAGTACAAAACTATGATGTCTTCCCTTTTCCGCCTTTACGCCGGTAAGGTCAAGACGGAAATTTCCGTCAAGTTCATAAAATACTACAGGCGTATCGCTTTCATCGTTGCTATCCGGACAGTTTATTATTTCAACTTTCTCTGCCATACCGTCAAGACGTTCCATAGCGTGCGTATCCATTACGAATTTACATATATTTATTGCATTCCGTTGCAGTTCGCTACGGTATATATTTCCCTTGCCGAGTTCTTCAAGTGTATTGTCGTTACCGGAAGAACCGTCTGCACATACCATATACAAATCGTTCTGTGCCTTTGCCATAGATGCAAAATCTGTCTTATCCGGTGCGTTTCCACGTGAATTTATATTCGCCCACCAGTCCGTCATTGTAATACCATCAAATCCCCACTCATTACGTAAAATTGTAGAGTTCAGGTCGTAATTTCCGGCAGTCCACAGACCGTTTACCGCTCCGTAAGTGGTCATGATACTTTTTGCGTTACCGCATTTTACCGCTATTTCAAAACCTTTCAGATAAATTTCACGTAAAGCACGTTCAGAAACTATGGAATCAATGTTATGACGGTTCGTTTCCTGATTGTTTCCGCAGAAATGCTTTATCGTACCGGTTACGCCTGACTTATGCAGTCCTCTCAATTCCGCACTTGCCATATGACCGGTTAAAAACGGGTCTTCGGAAAAATATTCAAAATTTCTGCCGTTGAGTACGTGGCGGTGTATATTCATACCTGCTCCCAGCAGGCAGTCTACTTTATTTACCGTCATTTCAATTCCTGTCAGTTCAAAAAGTTCTGTGAGAAGTTCACGGTTAAACGTCGACGCTATTATGGTACCGTTCGGCAGGCTGAACGCTTTTGTTCCGCAATCCAGTCTCATGCCGGAAGGTCCGTCGCTACAACATACGGCAGGTATTCCGAACTTCTCCAGATTATCCGATACCCCACCAAATGCAGAAGCTGTACCGGCTGTCACCCTCGGACTGCCCATACCCTCGCCTCGTATTATACATGACAAGTCATAATCCGTAAACTGTGCGATAAATTCCGTCATGGTATTCTTACCATTCTTAACGTCGGAAAGTTTTATACCCTTATCGCCGGTATACGCTATCTCTGCCGGAAGATTTTCAAGACGGCGTTTGTTTTCGTCGTATGCAATCAGTGGTACGTCTTCCGTTTCCGGAATATAACCGTTTTCCGATTTTACCGCCTTAATCCTGCTGAATGCCGTGACCGGTGGCATTGCCTGTACGCACCTACTGATAATTTCCGTCTCCGGTTTATCGAGAGTCCCGGCGATTGTCAGATTTCTGATACTGTTTCCAACAAGAAAAGTATATATACCATTTTCGAGTACCCAGCAGAACCTGTTACCGGTAACGCCGGAATCGTCGTAAGATGCTATATCATAGTAATTTACCGCTATTTCCAGTATCTCACTTTCCGACGGTTTAAGGGTCTTCGTCTTCGCAAAGCCACACAGTATCCTGTCCGGTTTACCGAGTTTGCCTTGTGGCTGTCGGCAATAAAGCTGTACTACCTCTTTACCGTCATAACTTCCGGTATTCGTAACTCTTATACTGAATACCGCTGAATTTTCGTTGAATACTGTTTTTTCCGTTACTATCTCAAAATCCGTATATGACAAGCCATATCCGAAACAATAACGTACCTTTTCCGGTGTGAAAGTCTCGAACCAGCGGTAGCCTACGTAAATATCTTCAGCGTACAGATTTCTTTCCTTACCACCGAAATTTTTATCCGATGGGTAATCACTTACGGAATACGCTATAGTATCCGGTAACTTTCCGCTCGGACTTGTTTTACCGGTCAGGACTTCCGCTACTCCCGTACCACCTGTCATACCGCCCTGCCATACGTAAAGTACTGAATCGGGTTTATACTTATCCACAAAAGACATATCTATTACTCCGCCGACGTTCAATAAAACCACGACTTTTTTAAACTCTCTGCGGACTTTCGACAACATATCATTTTCCAAATCGGTGAGCAGGTAAGAACCTTTTTCTATTTTTGAATCCTGTTCCTCACCGGCGGTACGTCCGATTATTACTATCGCCGTATCGCATTTTTCAGCGGATTTACGGACAGTTTCGGTATCAAGTGGCATTTCTGCCTGTGACCACGGTTCAGCACCCCAGCCGTCGCCCATATCGTATGGGTTCTGCTCGTCCCATTTCTTATAGATGTCCAATAACTCCGTATCTGTTTTTAAACCTGCTTCAATCAGTCCTTCGGTTATGCCGGTAACTTTCGATACGTTAACCATACCGCCCGAACCTGTACCGCTTTTGTAGTAATGTAGCTGTATTCTGCCGAATATCGCAACAGGTTTGTCACTCGCAAGCGGAAGTGCGTTGTTATTGTTTTCAAGCATTACGATACCTTCCGTCGCAACCTGTACCGCTTTTTCAAGATACTTATTCCAGTCAAGAACTTTCATTTTTTTTACCTCTCCTTTACGTATTTATGACAGTTAAATTATATCAACTTTATACGGAAATTTCAAG
>JAIDCY010000117.1 GCA_029055625.1 Ruminococcus sp.
TTTTATATGTGAGGAGTATATTATGTTGGGGAAAATTAAATCTAAATATGGCAGAAAAACTTTTATTTACAATATTTCTAAAAAAGAAAATATAAACAGACTGGAAGCAGACCGTCTGTATCAGCCTGCTCCTGTTACGTTAGCACAGATGGAAGTAGATGTAAGCAATTATAAAAAATTCAAGTATGATATAAGCTTATGTGTTTCATTGAAAGACTATTTAAAACAAAATGTGGATGCAGAAACAATTCTTGATTTATTAAAACAATTTATTGATATGACGATTGAATGTGACAAGCTCAAACTGAATGTTGAAAAAGTTATACTTGACGATTTTAAATATGTCTTTTATAATGAATCAGCGGGACAACTTAAATTTATATATATCCCTCTTCAGAATCTGAAAGTGATTTCTGATTCAAATGTGAAAAAACAATTTGTTGTGAATTTATTAAGCACTCCGGTTTACAAGCCTGATACTGATATGACTGTTGTTTCCGGTATTCTTGGATATATTTATTCGGAACTGCATTTTAATATAAAATCATTGAAAATATTTATAGATAAACTCACTGATCCTGAAGAAAAAACAGAATCAGATAACATCGATCCAAAACGATTTATATCTATGAAATATGACAATACACCTTCAGAGAATCTCCCGAAAGAAAATCATGAAAATTCTTTTGCAGAATTTGCAACCACGGATATGACGGAGTCACAGGACGAAGAATTTCTTACAGCAGACGATACGGAGGAAGATACAGACGAATTTCTGACGCAGGATTCTGTAATATATGAAGGCTCATTGGAAAGGATATTGACGAATGAAGAAATAATAATTTCAAAAACTCCGTTCACTGTAGGCAGGTATGAATCTGGTATGCCTGCTTCAATGAGACCCGATTATTTTATGGACAGCAAAAAAATAAGCAGGTCACACATTACAATATATCAGACACCCGACAAGGAATCTGAACCTGACATTTTTGAAATCTATGACGAACGTTCCCGTAACCGTACATACGTAAATGATAAATTACTGGAACATAAACAGCGTTTACGGTTGGAAGACGGTGACAAAATAAGACTGCCCGGTGAAACTTTTATTTTTCATATAAAAGAAAAGTGAGATGAATATTATGAATTTTTTGTGTTCATATGTTACAGACAAAGGACGTGTTAAAAATATAAATCAGGATTCATTATGCATAAAAGAAGCTGTTTGTGAAAAGCACGGAAAAATTCTGATGGCGGCTGTATGTGACGGTATGGGGGGATTTTCCGCCGGTGAAATTGCAAGTGGTTCTGTTATAAAAGCTCTTTCAGATTGGTTTGAAATGAAACTTCCGCTTTTAATATTATCAAAAGATAATTTTTTAAATGACATAGAAAAAGAATGGCATGAATTAGCATCTGAATATGATTACAAAACTATAAATTATGGTCTGAAGAATAATTTTAAACTCGGAACAACTGCTACTGTAATTTTATTTACTGAGAAATACGGCGGTATTATTATGCAGATAGGAGATTCAAGAGCCTATCAGATTTGTGCTGATGATATTAAGGTTATGACATGGGATCAGTCTAAAGTAGGTGAACTTATGAAAGCAGGAAAAATTACGGAAGAAGAAGCAAATAATCACAATCAGAGAAACATTCTTACTCAATGTATCGGCGGTTCAAGGATAGGGGTTAAACCGGATTTTTATTACTTTCAGATTAAAAATAATTGTAATTATATGCTTTGTTCTGACGGTTTCCGCCGTGTTATTTCAAAAAGTGAAATTTATAATTATCTGAATCCCGTCAACACACCTTCTGAAAATGCTATTGAAAAAAATTTAAAGGATTTACTTAAACTGAATATGGACAGAAAAGAAACTGACAATATAACGGCTCTTGTTATAAAAACAATTGATTGAATTTCAGATATTTTATAAACAGAAAGGATATATTCTTATGATTTTAGAATACATATTGATTGCTATCGGTCTTGTGAATTTAATAATTTCAGTTGTTATTTTAATAAAGTTAAAAAACAGTGATAATACCCATTCTTCTAAACCTGATAAAGGCGGAATATGTATCTGTTCCCGATGTCAGAAATCTTATCCGAGTTCACAGAAAAAATGCCCTTGGTGTGGTGGAAAATAATATGTCAGGAGAGGTAATATGGCGGAAATAGGAGATATTATTGCGGGACGTTACAGAATACTTGAAGAAATACAAAGGGGCGGATTTTCCATAGTATACCTTGCTATAGACATGGAACTCAGGGGAACATGGGCACTTAAAGAAATAAACCGTTCACGGGGCATATCACAATATGAAAAAGCACTGCGTGAAGCCAGACTGATGAGTGAATTCCGGTGTCAAGGTATTCCGCTGGTTACAAACATATTGGAATTGGAATATGAAGAAACACGTCTTGCCTATATTGTAATGGAATATATCCCGGGGAAATCCCTGCAGGATATTATTAATGAAAGAAAGGATGTTCTTCCTGAAAATTTTGTGGTTCATGCAGCCATAGCAATTACAGATATTCTGAATTATCTTCATACAAGCGAACCGCCGGTTATTCACAGAGATATAAAACCGGCAAATATTATTTATAATGAAAGTGATAAAAGCTTCTGGCTTCTTGATTTCGGCGAAGCTAAGCTTTTAAATTCGGATTCAGACAGAGATGAAAGAGCCACCGGCACTCGTGGATTTATGGCACCTGAACAGTATGCGGAAAGATTAGGCGGAAGTCAGTGTAGCAATCAGCGTTCTGATATTTTTTCACTGGGTGCTTCTATGTTCTATATGATTACAGGTCGTGTCAGTGAACGTTCAAACGTAAACAATCAATATTATTCCATATGGGATATAAATACAAAAGTTTCTTCAACACTTAATCAGATAGTCGCAAAAGCCATGATGTTCAGGGCTACAGACAGATACGAAAACGTTCTTGAATTAAAGGCGGATTTATTGGAATGTACAGAAGAAGTTCAGAAAAGAATGAAATCAGCGTGGAGAAATATAAAACGTTCTGCTCTTGTTTTTTCCATGTCAATGATAATGCTGATAGGTGGGGTTGTATGTCAGGGAATTGCAAAAAATCAGAATAACCGGTCTTATGATAATCTTATAGCCAGTGCTTCCTCACAAAGCGGTGATATGGATAAAAAAATAGAAGACGCACTTTCAGCTATTGAACTGAAATCAGATAATCTTGAACCATATATATTATTGAAAGAACTTTATGAATCTGACGGCAGATTTACAATTGAAGAAGAAGCGAAACTACAGGCTGTTATTACACCAAACCGTTCAGTTTTACAGACTTTACCTGATTATTCTGATTTTGCATATCAGGTAGGTATAATGTATCTGATTTATTATACTGAAACATCGGAATCATATATAAAAGCTATTGACTGGTTTTCAGATGTAAAGAATAATTATCAGAGTGTGGCTGAAGTTTATCTTAAAATAGGGGAATTTGACCGTGATATAACAAAAAAACTAAGCACTGGTGAAGAAAGCGGTGAATTCCGGACACAATGGCAGTCTCTTGACAATGCACTGACTCAGGCAGGAAATCAAAATAATGACCTTTTGCAGTTATCAATATGTAAAAAAGCGATATCGGCAATGGATGAATATTGTATGAAATTTAAAAAAGACGGCATTACAAAAGAAGAAATGGAAAATATGTTTGAAAAAATAAAATCATATATATCCAATTTCATTCCGTCAACAGAAGAATATCTGGACGAAGCAGAAAACATTGATTTTTCCAAATACTATGATTCACTTAAAAATGAACAGGATAAAACCGGTGATTCTGTAAGCATAGCCGGTACAGATAATCTTTTCATGCAGATATATCCGTTTATAAATACTGTTCCTGTAGAAATAGAAAAAACTTATGAATAGGATGTGAAATGTCAATGAATTTTACACTTATAAGTATTATATTATATTCTGCTTCAGGTTTATTGTTTGTTGTTTTTGCGATTATGTTTTTTATGACTGATGTCCCTGATTCTATAAAAATTATAAAACAGAAAAGTAATTCTTCTCAGAATCTTGATTCAGTTGCACCAACAATTAATATGGTAAAAAACAGCAGGAACAATGAAAATGTTACAGTATCTGAAAATAAAGTATCTGATAATATAAATATAGAAGAAGTTCATAATACTACTGATGCAGATGAATCTGACAACGATATTGTTTCATTTGCAACATTAGATGATATATCAGACAATTTGTCTTTTGTATTGACAAGAAATATTGTAATCTGTCATAATGATAAGGGGTATTGATATGAATATTGACAGCTATAAAAAAATGTTCCTGAACAGCATTATAAGTTTTTCAGTATCATCTTTTTCATTTTTACTTGTTCCTTTTTCAGATTTCCGAGGAACAAACTTTCAGAAAATTTCAGCCTATATAGTAAGTATTTTATTCTGGGCTGGCTTTATTATCGGTTTGTTTGTTACTGTCAGATTGGGGAGAATCCGGAAAAAGAATTTCAATGAAAACCGCAAGTTTCCTGGTGTAATATATTTTTTCAGGAATAAAATTTCAATAAAATGTGATATAGCAATGATTATTTCATTTATATTGCTTATTATTTTTCAGAAAATTCTTGGTGCATACCATATAATTTCTATTGTTTTTTTGTCTTTTACAATATTTACCGTTTATATGCATTCTGTATTCAATGGCAATAATTATTTGTATATGACAAAGAAAGGGGTAAAAAAATGAAGTTATTAAGAAGAATTTTAGCTGTAGTTTCAGTGATAGCTATGATGGCAAATCCATATATGACCAATTGTTATACTGCATATGCCGAAAGTGAAACGGAAACAACTACAGAAACAAATAATGGGGAAGTTTCCGATACTGAAACCGAACCGCCTGTTACACAAACTACTACTGCTTCTTCAACAACTGAGGCAACGCAGATAACAGCTGAAACTGAAACAACTATTACAGATGATGTGGAAGTTCCCGATACTGAACCTGAACCTCCTGTTACAGAAATTACTACTACCGAAACCGAAGCTACAGAAACACCCACTGTTGAAACTGAAGTAACTACTGAAGAAGAAAATCCGGAAGAACCACCGGAAAAATTACCTGCTCCGTCTATTATGGTTACCATTCCGGATGGCTGGAAAAAAAATACTGACGATTGGAAAATTACAACAGATGAAGGGGTTGAAATTTACTATGAAATAAGTGATTCAGATTTCCCACCTGCTGACGAAGTGCCGGAAAATCTGCTGAAATGGCAGGTTGATAAAGTTCCGGAGGGAATACATAATATCAGATTCTGGGCGATTCACCCCGATAACAACCATAATGAAACAGTTTCATATACGAATACTTATTATCTGGATGAAACCGCACCGTCTGAATTTTCGTTGAATGTCACGGAAGAAAAAACTGACGATAACAAAAATATCCTTGTTGTTTCAAATGCTAATCCTGTTATTGAAAACGGCGGGTCAGGAATAAAAAGAATATACTATACCATTAATGATAATGAAGAAAAGCAGTCAGATATTGATTATACGGTAAATGAAGAAGGGATAAATTTTTCTTTTAAAATAGAAGAACCGTTAAAAGATGCCGTAATTACTGTAACTGCTGTTGACAATGCCGATAATGAACAGTCTGCTTCAGTACCGGTAGAAAGTTTTGATTCCAAACCTCCTGTAATTACAGATATAAATCTTGTAAATATTTCCTATAATGAAACAGATTCAGGAAATAAAAAACCTGATGAAATTATTCTGCAGTCTAAGCCTTATGGTGAAAAGGGTTCTGATAACTACACAGACTATATATACGCAAGTAATAATTCTTATCTGAAAATTAAAATAAATGATGATTACAATGATTTAAAAATCAAAGTATATGCCAACGACAAAGAATTTGAATTTTCTGCGGAAGAACTTTTAAAAGCTGAAAATGGTCTTTCTCATAACGGAGTATATTATATCCCTGTTTCAAAGTTTGAAATTAATAATTCTGAAACCTGTCAGATTTCCGTAGTTGCGGAGGACAGCAGAAACAGCAGTACATTTTCACTGGAAAATTTTATCTTTTATGATTCAATTGACGAAAACGACAGTAAAATTGCAATCTCTTATGAGGGTGAATATATAAGCCGTGATAATCCGGATTTCCCCGAGTCTCCGGAAAATAATTATGACCTGTATTTCACTAATATGAATAATTCAGTTTCTGTTACCGTCAGCGATGATACAGGAATATCTGAATATGAAATCAAACTGAACGGCGAAACTTTAAAATCAGAAAACTTTATTGATGAAGATAAAATGGTGAAAGTTCCTGAAACCTGTATAATTCCGCTTCAGCAGGACGGAAAATATACAGTTGAAGTTTCTGTTACTGACTTGGCAGGTACTAAAAAGAAACAGATAAAAAATATATGTGTTGATTCCTCCGCTCCCGAAATTACCGATTTAAAATGTAATATCGTTGATAAAAATACTTTTCTGCACTATGTCACATTCGGCATTTACAGCAACAAAAGCATTTCATTGCAGTTTAAAGTTAATGACGATTTGAGCGGTGTCAGCGATGTATTTCTTTACTGGGACAAAGAAGAACCATATCAGGCAGAATATAATGAAAGCACTGGTACTTATACTTTCAATAACCTTTCTATAGGAGGAAACGCACCGCCTCGCATAGAAGCGTATGACCGGCTGGGTCATAAAGCAGTTTATTATTTTGAAAATTCCGGTGGAAATAAACTTGACAACATTGTAAATCTTACTGATGATATACCGGATAATAATGTAAATCTTATACTTGAAGATGATGTACCCGAATTTAATATTACTCCGGCAGGAAAGTATTATAAAACTGAAGATACAGATGAAATTTATTTTGGTGTTCCGGAAGAAAACGTCAATAATAATATTTTCGTAAATATTCAGGATAATAACGGTGGCGGTATCTGGAAATATCAGATAAAAATATTTCAGGATAATCAGGAAATACATACCGGAGAAAGTCACGATTTATTGACAGAAGCAAATAATGCCGTATATCTGGTGGAAACCAGTCTTGAAAAAGAAGGTATAAAACTTGACGAACTCGCCAGCGGTGACTATGATTTATGCGTAGAAGTTATAGATTTAGCAGGTAATAAAATATCGGATGAAAATAAATACGTAAAATTTCATATTGACAAGACAGCTCCGGAAATTAACGGAAATAATTTTAATTATGAGGTTACATCAAGTATTTTAAAATATTTTACTTTCGGCATTTTCGGCAAAGATAGTATTTCAATGAGCCTTGATGTAAATGAGCAAGGATGCGGTATAAAAAAAGTTTCGTTATACTGGGCACCTGAAATAAACGGTGAACTTACTGAATATCCTTTTGTAAAAGACGGAAACGGCAGATATACTGTTTCAGGACTTACACCATCCGGAAAAGCAGTCCCTTATATTAAAATTACAGATAATCTCGAAAATACAAGCAAATATTATTTTACATCAGAAAGTATAACAATAAATGAAAGTCAGCAGTTTGGCGAACTTGTCCTTGATACCGGTTCTTTGGCTGATAGTGACAAAGTATCATTAATGCTTGAAAATGATGCACCTGTTGTCAGCGTGACCGTTCCTGAAAATTATACAAAATATCAGGTCAATAATGAAATATGGTATTCCGAAAAAGTTGAATACTGTGTTAAAGCAACAGATAAAGAATCGGGACTTAACAGAATAATTGTCAATGAAAACGGCGAGCAAAAAGAAGTTATTACCTCTACAGATAACGGCGAAAATTTCGATGAAATACAACAGCTGGAACAGGTAGAAAAAAATTATACTGTTACTGAGGGAAAATATAATATAAATGTAAAGGCATATGATAACGCTTTTAATGAAAGTGCAGGCAGTCAGGACTCAAATCTTGCCTTTAATATTGATACAACAAATCCGGAAATTACCGGTTTTAACTTTGGTGGTCAGAAAGGAGAAGGTTTTGAAGAAGAAACTGAAACATACGGCTTTTATTTTCAGGAGGAAACCGAAGTCAAGGTTTTTGTCAGTGATAAAGGAACTTCTTCCGGAATTAATTATGTAGTATTATATTCAGTGGACAGCAATGGCATTACAACTTCTTTGCAGACATCACTTATTGAAAAAGCTGATTTTGATGAAGATGCTGATTATTACGCAAAATTTACCATTCCGGTCGGATTCAAGGGAAGAGTTTACGCACAGGTTGTTGATAACGTTGAACGTAAATCTGAATTTATAAACGCTGACGGAAGCATTGTTGAAGATAAATCTATTCATGATATTACATCTTCTGTCAACATTTCCGCACCTCCTACCGATAAAAGGGACGCAGAAAACAGACCTCTTTACAAGGAAAGTATACTGCTTGAAATTACCCTCAATGACAGTTTTTCCGGCATTGCCAAGATTGAATGGTCAGTTGACGGTGACGAAAAAAACGGTATAATTTACATTGATAATCAGGGAAATCCCAGTACAGACGATCTGACAATAATTTCAACTGATAGGAATCTTGTTACTTCCGCTAAATTTAATATTTTAGTTGAAAACAATATAAACGGAAATAACGTAAATATTAAATTAACTGACCGCTCCGGAAACGTCAGCGAAATCAACGAAATATACAGCATTGATACAACACCACCTGTCATTCAGACATCTTTTGAAAATAATGACGTAAGAAATAAAAGTCATTACAAGGCAGAACAGAAAGTAAATATCATTATTTATGAACGTAATTTTAACGGAAGCGACGTTCATATTTTACTGAACGGTAAAGAACAGCACGTTACATGGAATGATGACAGGGCAACAGTCGGTCAGGACGATGCAAAACATGAAGCATCATTTACAATTTCAGAAGACGGCGATTATACCTATGAAGTACGTTATACTGACAGGGCAGGCAATGAAGCTAAAACTTTTATATCTGACGAATTTACAATTGATACTCAGAAACCAACAGCAGAAATTTCATTTGAAGGAAACTATAAAAAAATATCCCGTGAATCTGGTGAGGAATTGTATTTCGGCGTTCCGGAAGATAATAAACCGAATATATTTAATGTTACCGCAAACGATACAAACGGACTTGAATATTATCAGGTTTCAATTTCTGACGAAAACGGTAATATTATAGAAGAATATGACAGAAAATACAGCTTTTCTCCAGAACCTCACAGAATAAAGAAACATAAAGCAGATGAAATCAATTTTAATAATCTGAAAAGCGGAAAGTATACAATTTCAGTATATGCTGTAGACCTTGCAGGAAATGAAATTGATACGGAAAAGAATCATCTGACTTTCTATGTGGATATTGATGCCCCTGAAATACAAAATTCTCAATATAGAGTTACTGACAGTCTGCTTAAATATTTCACTTTCGGAATATTCGGCAATACAACAATTTCATTATCCGCTGATATTAATGATAATGTCACAGGTTGCGGTATTGAAAGGGCGTCATTATTCTGGACAGGAAAAAACAATACAGAAACAGTTGCTTATACTCCGGCGAATATATCCGGCAGTACATATACATTCAATGAACTTCCTGTTAATTGTGAGGGTGTGCCATATATTGAAGTTGTCGACTATATGGGAAATTTAAACACATACTATTTTAAAACTGTTGAATCAGGCAGTGCAGAAAACAATATAGGCGAACTTATTGCAAATCAGAAAACAGATGTTCTTCTTGAACTGGAAGACATACAGCCAGTAGTAAATGTAAGTGTCCCTGAAACATATCCGCAATATAACGTAAATGGTGAAATATGGTACGGCGGAGACGTTGAATATAAAATAACAGCTGTTGACAGACAGTCCGGACTTAATCAAATCAATGTTCAGGAAAACGGAAATATAACAACGCTTTTTTCAAAAGACAACGTACAGTTCATCTCACAACGTTATCGTGATGAAGTGGAATATACTTATCCGGCTACAGAAGCAAACGATTATAATATAAATGTTTCCGCTGTTGATAATGCCGGAAACATAACAGATGACAATTCAATTACATTCCATATTGACAAGGAAAATCCACAGATTCGTATGTTCCGTTTTGAAAATGAAATTGACAATGGTTCTGATTATGAAAGAACAACATACGGTTTCTATTTTATGAACGATACGGAAGCAAGGGTTTATGTTGCCGACCCCGGCGTAACATCCGGTTTCCAGAGCGTTACTTTATTACTTTCGGGCATAGATAACACAAGCCAGAGTACAACAGTTCCCGGAACTTCTTTATATACAGATGAAAACGGCACATATGCTTCATTTGTTATTCCTATGGGATTTAAAGGTAAAGTAATAGCAGAAGTAATTGATAATGTCGGACACAGTTCAGGTAATATAAGTGCTGACGGTAACATTATAGAAAATGAATCTATTCACAGTCAGAACTCTTCTATTGATATTTCTGAAGACATTTCAACAAATAATACCGACGCCAACGGAATACCACTTTATAATCAGAATATACCTCTTACAATTACTGTCAGTGACCAGTTTTCCGGTATATCTGAAATTGAATGGTCTGTTTCAGATGATAATAAAAGTGGCGTGATTTCTATTGATAACAACGGAAATCCAAGTACAGCAGATTTAACGATACTTTCCACAGAAAGCAATCTTGTTACTGCTGTTCAGTTTAATATTCCGGTTGAAAGCAATACAAACGGAAATACAGTAAGCGTAAAATTAACTGACCGTTCCGGAAATGTCAGTGAAGTTTCAAAAATATATAGTATTGATAAAACTGTTCCTTCCATTGAAGCAAATCTTGTAAATACAAATGTTCATAATGAAAGCTATTATACAGGCTCACAGACAGTAAATATCCGTATAACGGAAAGAAATTTCAACAGCGAAGATGTACACGTTTTACTTAACGGAACTGAACAAAATATTTCATGGTCAGACGTGGGGGCAAGTATAGGTGAAGATTCTTCTGTTCATTATGGTTCATTTGACGTTACTGCAGACGGCGATTATATCTATGAGATAAATTATACTGACAGAGCAGGTAATATAGCAGATACAGTGAAATCATCACAATTTACTATTGACAATACACAGCCCACAGCTGATATTTCATTTGATTTCGGCGACCCGAACATTGAAAATGCTTACTACAATAAACCGAGAACCGCTATTTTTACGATAAATGAACATAACTACAATAACAACGCTAAAATAACGATAAGAAAAAACGGTTTTGATATATCAGATACATTTGATCTTGATAACTGGAACAGACGGAGTAATTCAGGTGATGTTTACGTACAGAATGTGACATTCAGCGAAAACGGAAGATATGAAATTGATTTTGAAGTCACTGATATGTCCGACAATAAGATAAAAACATCTTCAAAAGGTTTCTTTATTGATAATGACAGTCCTGTTGTATCCGTTTCTGTTGAAAATGTGGCTGACGGTGAACCGTCCAATGCGAAAATAATAGAACCACTTGTTTTTGTTGAGGATAAAGAAGGAAACCTTGACCCTGAAACAGTTACTTTGAAGATAACAACAATAAAACTTGACGAAAACAATGAAATTGTACCCGAAATTCAGACGTATATTGGCTTGGAAGAATGGCAGAATTCAAATCTTGGTACTGTAACTCTTGACGATGAAACAAATCCTGATAAAATAGAATTTTCTTTAAATAATCTTGAAGATGACGGTATTTATACTTTTGAAGTAACGGCAAGTGACAGGGCAGGAAATACAGGCGGAGTAAGTGACGAAGACAAGGAAAACGGAGCAAAATATAAAATTTCCGTCAACAGACTGGGTTCAACATATGACATAGATTTAAAAATAACTAATGTTTCACCGGATATGCGTTATTTCAGAAATAATGAAGAAAGTCCGTTTTCATTCCGGATTGTTGAATATAACGTCAGCCATCTTAAGAAAAATGAAACTATTATAAAAATGACTTGTGACGGTACAATAGTAGATAATAATATATCGGCTGAAGAAGAAATCGGTTCTGATAAATGGAGTGTTTATACATATGATTTTCCTTCTGAATTAATGGAAACAAGCGGAAAATATATTGTAAAACTATATTCAGTAGATGAGGCTGGAAATTCAAACCCTGTAAATGATGAAGATGAACGGGCAACAATAACTTTCTTTATAGATAATGACGCTCCTATAGTTTATTTCAGAGATGCCGATGACAAAACAGAGTTTATGAGTAAAAAGCAGTATAAAACCGACAATAAACGGATTGAAGTTGAAGTTTATGAAAATTCTCAGAAGGAAGTCAGAAATGTTGTTTTCAAACTCAACGGAGATGATGAACCGGAAAAAATACAGCATAAAGAGGGTACAATGATTTATACTTTTAATATTTCCGGAAAAGATTTTGAACAGAACCTGAGTTTATCTCTGGAAGATATTGCAGGAAACCGTATTGATACTGGTGTAGATAACTTCCTGATAACAACAAACTCTTTTGCACTCTGGTATAACAACACACCATTATTTGTAGGTACTCTTGCAGTAATAGCATTTATTATATTAAATATTGTATTAATTTGGATTAAAAAGAAGAAAAATAACAACAACAATAACAATAATAATCCTTAAAAATTTGCTGAATTTATAAACAATCGTAATAATACACGCAGAAAGTGTAAAATTAACTTGGTCTGAAAAAAATCAGGATACCGGATTATAGCCTTTTTTGTGTATTACTAAATAAGAAAATCCACTTATGATTTATAAGTGGATTTTTTTGTTATGTATTACTTTTAAGATTGAGTTATCAATTTGTGAACTATTCGCAGGTAGTAAAACTTAGGTTTACACATATAACAATCCGTTTTAATATCGCCTTAAAATTTATCAGCTTTGTTCGCTGAGATATAACGAAACTCTGTTCTGTATTCTTTCCGCACATTCTTCTGCGGAAATTTCACCGTTCATGAATTTATTACATTCTTCCCTGATAATTTCCTGTGCATCAGAATCGCTGTCATTTAACTTGTTGCAATGCGACATAAATTCTTTTATATAGTCAATGTCCTTGTCAGTAATAGGCTTGTTTTTCCATGTGATACCCTCTGTGTCAGGATTACCCCAGTCATTAGTCATAGGGTCAAAAGGTGTCGGGACGCTTTCCTTGTATTTTTCAATCATTTTGTTAAATTTGTATTCATAGCTTTCCTTGTTGCTTGAAAAACTATGGCTTACCTGTAAATAATTATTCTGAAAGTACGGACTTAATACGTAATTCATAAAATCCCACGCACCTTCAGGGCAGTCAGTACCGGAAAGAATAGAAAAACACATATCATTAACGGTTGAAATTCCGCAGGTTCTGTCATCTGACGGCGGAATCAGGAATGTATAATTATCATTGAGATAAAGCCCCGTCTGTACAGGAAAATTAATAAAATCACTGAAACTACCCATAAGGCTTGTATTCGTATAAAGCAGTGCAGTTTTTCGGAGTACACTTGTTTCAGTTTCCCATAATTCCATTTCATATTGTTCATCGCCCCATGAATAATTTTCCCAGTCATAAGGCTCATTTATTTCAACGTCATTACAGAAATTCAGCAGATTTATAAACTTTTCGTTGGTGAAGTCGCAGGTGTAATTGTCGTAATCAATCCAGTCGCTGATATTTTTCAGACAAATCTCGCCAACAAGGTGGTCACGATATGCAAAATGCGAATTTTTTGAGCCTAAATACATACCCTCCGGTAAATTTTCCGCAAAATTAATAAATTCTTCGTAATTCCAGAATGAGTAATCACGGTTTATTACGTCGCTGTTTGCGAGGTATGCACCCTCAATATCGAACGCAACCGGAATCCCATACAGACCGCCTTTATATTCGTAAGCCTGCAACACGTTTTCAAGAATATCGTCACGCTTTATACCGTCGTTATTGTCCATATAGTCGTACAGATTTGCGAATGCTCCCATATTTGCGTAACGGTACATGAAAGTTGTTTCCGGACAGGCGAAAAGGTCAGGAGCATCACCACTGAGAACATCAAGTTTAAGATTGTCCATATTTTCGTACTTCTTTATTTCAACATTATAATTATCACTTTGCTTGTTGTACATCATGGCAATTTCAGGGGAATTATTACCACCACCGACAGCACCTAAACTGATTGTTTTCTTGTTTTCAACATAATTATCCGGACGGACGGTGAGCAGGTCAATAAACATACCGTCAGCGAGTGTCTGATTATCACCGCATATTACAAATTTACCGTCACCGGCATAACAGGCGAAGTAAATTCCCGACGGTGAAACATTGGAATCCGTAAAATCCATAATCTGCACAAGTTTGTCATCAGGAGCGATTCCGAAAATACCCTCATTCAGTATCACATATAGTTTGAAGTCACCTGCTCCCCCGAAAACTGCACCGGTACGATTGATATATTTTCCGTATTCTGTAGCGTTGTTTTCGTCAATTGAAATTTTTTTACCGTCCGTCACGGAATACTGTTTCATATCGAAAGCGTACGTTCTGCCGTCGGTATCAGTCGCAAAGACAAGAGGTTTATTTTCGTTCGGCATATCGAGAATTTCACCGTCAGCCGATACGAGAGCATAACCGCCGTTGAAAGAAATCACGTAATTTTCGCCGTACTCATAGAAACCGTCTATAAAACTGAAATCCTCGTAACTGTGGAAACCGTCAACTTCATGAGTTTCGAGAAGCTCACCGTCGGGAGAATATGTGCGTATCTCCGACGATACAACGGCATTTTTATAGAAGTCGTCAGGGTCTTTCGATTCGTCACCGTCATAATCGACGTACAGACAGAGCATAACTATTTTTCCGTCAGACTTCGTACAGAAACAAGCTTCACGTGGCAAATCTTCAGCGGTTATAAGTGTGACAGTTCCGGATTCGTTCAGGTTTTCGTCATAGGACATTATTTTTATTCCGTCGTTCTTCGACTTATAGACGAATTTCACACCGTCATGATAGTACACTCCCATTCTCTCCGACATATCTTCCGGAAAAGAAAGATGTTCCTGTTTGTACATAAGCTGAGTGATTTCAATTTTCTTCGGTTCGTCGTCGGAAGTTTCAGTTTCTGAAGTACTGGTTGCGGATTTTTCGGAGCAGGACACACCGGAAAGCATAAGCAATACGGACGTAAATATTAAAAATTTTTTCATATAAAAATACCTCCTTATTTTTATGACCACATTATATCATATAAAAACTGTTTTGTGTGGAAAAAGACACGAACGGTCATTTTTTTGTAATGAACGGTATGTACTTTTATATATAAGTGATTTTAACGTCCGGAAAAGACGACGTTTTCCGTAAATTTGTAGGAATTAACAAAAAATATACAGTAATGTGGAAAGTTTCCACAGTGAGGCAAAAATTGTACTGTCGGTTGTAAGAGTAAGCCGGAATTTGTAACTGTTTGCCGGTGCTTTATAACTTGCGGTAATTTTTTTCAGATTCATTTCCTGTGCCTCTTTGTATAGATGTTATGTTAACGTTATTAATTTAACACTGATTATATCATATTTCACATAATTTGTATTCCATTTTTGTAAGATAATTCATA
>JAIDCY010000118.1 GCA_029055625.1 Ruminococcus sp.
TATATTTTTTGTTTCTAATCGTTTTGTATCATCGAATGTATTTGTTAATACTTCATACATTGTTTCATACCAAATTTCTACTCTATTTTCTTTTAGTTTTTTTAATTCATCAGATTTGTAATTGTCATTTCTGTGGCAATCTTCACAAATCCATATAGCATTCTTCTCAGAAGACATATCTTTTTTTGATATTTTATGTTTTTCTATACAGCGTGGACTTGTTTCTTTGTAAACATAAATATGTTCTATATCTCCAACCCTTTTATATTCATTACATTTACAACAAATTCCTCCCACACTAATACGAGTTATCTTTTTTATTTTTGGTGAAAATTCATCCAATTCCTTTTTATCATCATCTAAATTTGAATCATTATTACTCACTTTTTTTGACATATTTTCATCTCCTATTTATTTAAGGATTCCGGTTTACTGTTGAGTATCATTCAAGAATAAACCGGAATAATATTTCAGTTTTTAAGGCTCTGCATTGGAGCAGGTATTCTGCCACCACGATTTATAAATTTCGCCGGTGATTTATCACGGACAGGCATTACAGGACCGCTTCCGAGAAGTCCGCCAAATTCAAGCATTTCTCCCTCTTTCTTACCGATAGCAGGTATGAGACGTACAGCGGTAGTCTTTGAATTTACCATACCTATGGAAGCCTCGTCAGCTATGATTGCGGAAATCGTTTCCGGTGATATATCCCCCGGAACTACTATCATATCGAGACCCACGGAACATACGGCGGTCATAGCCTCTAACTTTTCGAGGCTCAGAACTCCGGCTATAGTAGCATCTATCATACCTGCATCTTCCGAAACCGGTATAAATGCTCCGGATAATCCGCCTACCGTCGACGAAGCCATTACTCCGCCTTTTTTGACGGCATCATTCAGCATAGCAAGGCAAGCCGTAGTACCGTGTGTGCCACACATTTCAAGCCCCATTTCCTCAAGAATATGTGCTACACTGTCACCAATCGCCGGAGTTGGTGCAAGTGACAGGTCTACTATACCAAATGGTACGCCTAATTCTTTTGATGCTCTTGAACCTACCAGCTGTCCCATACGAGTTATTTTAAATGCGGTCTTCTTGATTATGTCAGCAAGTTCGTTTATGGAAGCGTCCGGATATTTCGCCAGTGCGGAGCGTACCACACCAGGACCGGATACGCCGACGTGTATTTCACAATCCGGTTCACCTACTCCGTGAAATGCTCCTGCCATAAACGGATTATCTTCAACGGCGTTACAGAATACAACCAGTTTTGCCGGTCCAATACAATCACGGTCTGCGGTTCTCTCGGCGGATTGCTTTACAATCTGTCCCATTAACTTAACGGCATCCATATTTATACCGGATTTTGTAGAACCTATATTCACTGACGAACATATATTCTGTGTAACGTCAAGAGCTTCCGGAATGGACTGTATCAACGCCATATCTCCGGCACTGAATCCCTTATGGACGAGTGCGGAATATCCGCCAATGAAGTTTACTCCGCAGGTATCCGCACAACGTTGTAAAGCCTTTGCGAACTTTACAGGGTTCTGATTCGGACACGCTCCGCACAGCATAGCAATCGGAGTTACGGAAATTCTCTTGTTTATAATCGGTATTCCGTATTCCTTTTCAATCTGCTGTCCTACAGGTACAAGTCTTTCCGCATGACGTACTATCTTTTCGTACACCTTATCGCACGCCTTATCAATATCGGTATCTATGCAGTCAAGAAGAGATATTCCCATAGTTATGGTGCGTATATCAAGGCATTCGTCCTGAATCATTCTTATCGTTTCGAGTATATCGTATACATTAAGCATTGAAAATACCTCCGGTTCAGATGCTGTGCATTGAGTTGAAAATATCCTCATGCATTGTATGGATTGATAAACCCAGTTCCTTACCGAGTGAATCCATTCTGTCGACGAGTGCGGAGAAATCGCCGGACATTTCCGTGATATCCGCAAGCATAATCATCGCAAACATATCCTGAAGTACGCTCTGTGTAACCTCCAGTACGTTCGCATGAAATTCCGCACATATGCCGGATACTTTATGCAGTATTCCGACGTTATCCTTACCAATTACAGTTATAACTGCTCTCATGTTAAAAAAAACCTCCTTGAAAATTTCTGGATAATACTATTATATCACAGATTACAGAAAATAGCAATACCTAAAAAAATAACTTGCATAATATCCGGAAATGTGATATAATATTAAGGTCTTAGAAAGGAGTTGATATATTATGAATCTGATTGACTGCCATACACATACGCAGTTTTCTATGGATTCGGAAGCGGATATAGATTTATGTATAAAAAAGGCTATTGATATAGGTCTTACCGCATACGCTATTACTGACCATTGCGAGTGTAACGCATGGTATCCGGAAAATCACTATCCCACAACCGATAACGTCGACTATTTCAACTATGAGCAGGATTTTAATAATTCCCTTAATGCCATTACAGAACTCAAGGAAATTTATAAAAATTTCAATCTGATTTGTGGTGTTGAAATGGGTCAGGCTACTCAGGATATTGAAATTGCGGAAAAAATAAGTTCCGACGAAAGACTTGATTTCATAATAGGTTCTATGCATCAGATACGAGGCGAAAAGGATTTCTATTATATAGATTACACTAATATGTCAATGGATAGTATATACAATCTGCTTGAAAGGTATTTCACGGAAATATACGAACTCTGCAAAATGAACTGTTTTGACGTTATCGGACATCTTACATATTGTATACGTTATATGAAGTGCAGAAATAATATAAATCCCGATATAAGCCGTTTTGATGATATTATCGCCGAAAGTTTCCGCCTGCTCGCATACAACGGAAAGGGTATCGAGATAAACACTTCCGGAATACGTCAGGGATGCGGTAATGCTTTTCCGTCGGAAAAATACGTCAGACTTTTCCGGGATATGGGCGGTGAAATTATTTCCATTGGTTCAGATTCTCACACCGTCGGGGACATAGGAAAAGATATATCTTCCGCAATTTATACCGCTAAGGCGGTGGGGTTCACCCACCTGTGCTACTTCAAGAAACGCAAACCATACTTTATTAATATAGATTAATCGAAAGGATTTTTTATTATGACCGATATTGTTAAAATTTTACAGCAGAACGCAAGAATTTCAGATACTCAACTGGGTGAGATTCTCGGAATAACTCCGGAGCAAGCTTCCGCAGAAATAAAACGTCTCGAAGATGAGGGCGTTATAAAAGGTTACAGCGTAATCGTCGACGACGAATTATATGACAATTCCACCGTATACGCTACTATCGAACTTAAAGTAACTCCGCAACGTGACTGCGGTTTCGATGATATAGCTAAAACAATTATGATGTACGACGAAGTGGAAACTGTAAGTCTTATGTCCGGAGCTTATGACCTCGCCGTTGAAGTAAAGGGTAACAATCTGAAAGATGTCGCACTTTTCGTATCGGAAAGACTCTCCACTATAGAGGGCGTACTGTCTACCGCTACACATTTCATACTGAAAAAATACAAGGAAAAAGGCATCTTTATAGACCGTGAGGAAAATGACGAAAGGGGTCTTTGTTAATGATAGATTATGACAAAGTACTATCCGGAAAAGTAAAGAAAATGAAACCCTCCGGAATACGTAAATTTTTCGATATTGCCGGTACTATGGAGGGTGTAATAAGTCTCGGAGTCGGTGAGCCGGATTTCTCGACACCCTGGATTATCAGAAAAACAGCTATTCAGGTACTCGAACGCAAACACATTATATACGGTGCTAATAAGGGTATCGAACCGCTCCGTAAGGCGATAAGTCAGCGTATCATGAAAAAACACGGTGTTGAATACGATTCGGAAAACGAAGTAATCGTGACAGTCGGTGGCTCGGAGGGTATAGACCTTGCTATACGTGGTATCGTCGACCCTGGCGACGAGGTTCTTGTTGTAGAACCTTGTTTTGTATGTTACGCCCCACTCGTCGAACTCGTCGGTGGTGTTGCCGTATCTGTACCTACCAGAATTGAAAACAATTTCAAACTCACCGTTGACGATTTCAAGGATAAAATTACTGACCGTACTAAAATGATTATTATGCCGTTCCCGAACAATCCGACCGGTGCGATAATGACCCGTGAGGACTTAGAACCGATTGCGGAATTTCTTAAAAGTACCAATATAATGGTACTCTCCGACGAAATTTATTCAGAACTCACATACGGCAGAAAACATTTTTCAATAATCGAACTCGACGGCATGAAAGAACGTACTATCTATGTCAATGGTTTTTCAAAGGCATACGCTATGACAGGCTGGCGTTTAGGATATGTGACCGCTCCCGAACCTATCATATCGCAGATTGCAAAAATTCACCAGTACGCTATTATGTGTAGTCCGTACATAAGCCAGAATTCCGCAGTTGAAGCTATTAATTCGTGCGATGCGGAAATACTGAAAATGCGTAACGAATATGATACTCGCAGGCGGTATCTCGTAAACGAATTTAACAGATTAGGTCTTACGTGTTTCAATCCGGAGGGTGCATTTTATGCGTTTCCGTGCATAAAGAGTACGGGACTTTCCAGTGAAGATTTCTGCGAACGCCTGCTCTATGAGGAAAAAGTTGCGGTAGTTCCAGGAAGTGCATTCGGTGACAGCGGTGAGGGTTATATACGTATCTCCTATGCGTACTCTCTTAAACATCTTATGGAAGCGATGAAGCGTATCGAAAATTTTCTTGAAAAACTCAAAGGTGAAACTCATGAAAATTAAGTCACCGGCAAAAATAAATCTCGCACTTGACGTTACCGGCAAACTTGACAACGGCTATCACTCTATAGAAAGCGTTTTCCAGACCGTCAGCATTTACGACGAAATAACCGTTGAATTAACAGATTCCGGAATTTATTTAACGTGCGAAGTTCCCGAAAAGTTCTGGACTTCCGACCCCATACCGTGCGACGACAGAAATATTGCCTACAAATCCGCACGGAAATTTTTCACAGACAATAAACTTGATATAGGTTGCAGAATACATATTAAAAAAGGTATTCCCTCACAAGCCGGTATGGGTGGGGGTAGTTCAGATTCCGCCGGTGTACTGTATTGCCTGTCGAAACTGACCGGCAAGGAAATTATTTCCCCTAAAAAATTAGGGGCGGACGTTCCTTTCTTCCTGACAGGTGGTACAGCTTACGTATCGGGGATAGGCGAAAAAATAACTCCGATTGCCGATTATTCGGGATATTTCGTAATCGCAAAAGGTATACAAGGCGTATCTACTGCGGAGGCTTACGGAAAAATTGACTCTCTTGTAAATCCCATACACCCACAAGTTAGTAAACTTGTAGAGACTATAGGAAATTCACCCGAAAATGCATATAAATATTTCGGAAATCTCTTTGAAGATGCGATACAGCTTGAAGAAGTAAATACTATAAAATCGGTCATGCTGGAATGTAATGCACTTTCGGCGGTAATGACTGGTAGTGGTTCAGCGGTTTTCGGATTGTTTTCAAGTCTTCTCTGGGCTGAACTTTGTACCAATGATTTATTACGTTCCGGATTTTATGCGGAAATATGTAAGGCTGTAAATAAATCATTTATTGAAATATGAGGAAAAATATAATGTCTGAACTTTCTGAATTTATTTACGGATTAGATAATATTGACTGGTTTTCAAAATGCGGTACTCCGGACAATCAATATATTGTAATATATTCGATTTTTGAAGCGTTTGATAATTATAATGACGGATATTTCAAATTATGGGATTATCATATTTCACAACTTGAACGTCAAGCACAGAACATCATAGGCGACGAAAAAATTGATTATATATTTTCAAGTATATCGTCCGCAATCGGCGAGACTTTATGGGATAAATGGTATTTATTTATAAAACGACAGAATTTATATGAAGAAACAGGTCTTGAAAATGAAATACTCGATATGGTAAAAAGAGATTTGGCATGGATTTTTATTGAAAAATATCTCAAAAAAGACGGTTTCTTTTCCGACTTAATGCTTATCTATCAGAACGGACGTTTTTCATTTTCATGGGACGGCGAATATCCTGACGGTAAAGCGATTGTTCTATAACAATAATTTATGGTGATAGTTATGATAGAATTACATGGCTGGTTAGCAATTTGCGAAACATATGAAGATTTGTTACCACAAGTTGAACTTGAAATTATAAAACAAAAAATAAAAGATATTATTTTAAAAAGCAGTTGTAGTATTGAATTTAAATATATGAATGGTTTCCCATTTATAAATACCTTGTTTTGTTCAAATCATCGGACAAAAGAAGTTGATGATATTATCGAAACATATAAAAGTATTTCAGAAATCGCAACTGGAAGTTATGGTATAATCTATATTCGTGATGATGAAGATAAAGTACACTATAATGAGTTTCAAAGCTATATATTCAAAAGAGGAAGTTGTACTTATAAGTTGGATAAAGATTTTTCCCCCTGTATGCCTGAAATTGAAGGTGGAACATAATACACTAATTTTAATTTATGCGGATAAATCGGATTCTTTAACATATAAAAATTAACCGCACAACATAAGTTGTGCGGATTTTTTTGTTACTGTCTGAAAGTCGGCATAAGTCGTAACTTATGGAGATTATTTCTGTGCATACGGTCAATTTTTTCCTTGAGTTCGGGTTTGTCGGAAAGGTCTGTCAGTCCCCTGATATACGTATCTAATTCCGCATACGTGAAGCCTAAATTTTCCTCATCAGTTTTTCCGCAAAGTCCATCAATCGGCACTTTGTGTACGAGTTCGTACGGTAAACCCAGTGCGTCACCAATCTGGAGAATTTCCGTCACTGTGAAATCCGACAGCGGTGAGAAATCACCGGCAGAATCTCCGAATTTCGTAGAATACCCTACCCAGTCCTCCGAAAGATTACACGTATTTACAACACGTCCGCCAACAGTTCCGGCGATTGCGTAAAGCGTAGTCATTCTGATACGTGCCGGTGTATTGATAATTGTCTGTCCGGACGGTTCAATATGTTTTTTTATCTCCGTCATGAAAGCGTTGACGGTCTCGCCGATATTTACCACATAATGCTTTATGTCAAGAGTTTTTACTAAAAGTCTGCTGTATTCAATATCTGCCTGCTCACCTTGTGGCATGAGTACCCCGATAACTCTTTCTTTTCCTAAAGCTCTTACGCATAGTGCAGATGCTACTGAACTATCCTTACCGCCGGATATTCCTATAACTGCCTTGGTGGTTGGTGTGGCGTTTTCCTCGAAATACTGCCTAATCCATGCGGTTATATTTTCGATAGCCTGTTGTGCGTTAAAATTTCCCATTGCGATTACCTCCGTTTTTTCTAATTATAATATATCTGGAAAAATTTGTCAAGATAATTCTTTTTCGACATTCTGCCGTAACTCTTTTAAAGTATATTCACGTAATATTTTGCCGTTCCTGAAAACCGGTACAAGTAAATTACCGTCCGGTATTGTACTTGCTGTGAAATTATCTTTGTACTGTAAGATATTGTTATCATCACGGTATACGTAACACAAACCCTTTTGACTTCTCTTGAAATTACTGTCTTTCGGATTCTTGAAAACCGGATATTCTTTGCCGTCTATCTCCGCATAACAAGCCTTTATCGCACACCCGAAAGTGTCACGGGTGAACGGTTTCAGAATGCCGTCCTCCTCGATACAGTGCATCGAAAACGAACCTACACCCAGTACAACATTACAACTCGCAAAACCATTTTTCATTAATATATCGTAAATTTTTTCACAACGCTGTACGGTTATACTGTCGCCGTAAATCGCTTTTACGTGTGGGTCGAGAACTTTATAACCCTTATCGTTCACTGTACCGCCGAACTGCTTCCATAATCTGAAAACCGTTTCCGTGACGACTTCCACACAATCGCCGGAATCTCCACGCATAAGCATACAGCCGTTATGATTCATTATTTCCTCGTGCAGTTGCGGAAGTATGTTGTCAATCACGTTCCAGTAGTCGTAAGAATCCAGTACCGCCGAAAAACTCGTATCCGGATAAAGTTCAGTCAGTAATTTCCGTAGAAAAGTTATCTCATCGCCGTCCACCGCATAATTCGAACACATTACAAAATGCTCGGTACTTACCGCACCGAATGCTACCGGTTCTTTCGTACAGTCGCAGTTAAAAATTTTTTCAAGATACGGTATCGCCGGAACTGTTGCGGTATTCTCGAACGACAGACACCAACCGGCAGATGCTTTCAGTGCGGAATCAAGTCCCATATCTCCCCTGAAATCGAATGACCCTAACGCTTTTGAACGGCTCACATCATCGGAGCAGGTAAGACCGTAATATTTATTAACTATTTCACGATACGTTGCCCCTACTGTTGCGGTAATCTGCGGATACCATATTTCCGCACTGATAAGGCTTTCCAGTGCCTGCGGTAACCATGCAAAATCCTTGTGCGTATTGCTTATACTGAACATAGGTACGTGTACCGGAACTTTTATCCCCTCCGGAAGTGATGCGATTTCTATAGGTAAATAGCCTAATTTATGAAGTTTCCGTATTTTTTCGGAATTATATATACCTTTTCCTAACGTATTATCCAGTACCCTCTCAAACTCTTCTGCTACCTCATTTTCCGGACGTCCGAAAAAATTTCTGTTGAAATAGTCAACAAGATAAGTTTTCATGAACATCTGCAAACCAAAATTAACGACACTATCCCAGCGGTTAATCCTGCTCATACGTGGGGTATAGTACGATACGGATTTTGTCATTTTCGGGTTTATCATATCGCTGTGGACGGTTTTATAAAAATCGCACAACAGCATAGGATTTATATAATCGTACAAAAAAATCACCTCTTTAAGTAATTCTGCCATTCGTACAGAATTTTTATCAAATTTACCGTATTTTCCGTCTGCTCCGGAAATTCGTGACCGTATACTTTCAGCGAAATCATAATATCAATACGGAATTTTTTACCGTCATTCAAGAAAACTGTCTTTATTTTATACATTGGCAGAAATGAAAGTTTCCGGATTTTTATTTTTTCAATATTATGTAAAGACAATATATATTTCTTTTCCGTTCCCAGTACATAGTATTCCGATACAAGAAGTTTTCTGGTATCCGTTACGGCTACAAAACCGGCTTTTGTATTGTAACTCCTGAAAAAACTTTTCCGGCAGTCCATGGACGCATAAACCGGATATTTATAATCCTCGCCGAAACTTGCAAGGCTTTTTTTCATTAAGTCATCTGTAAACTTTATCATACGCAATCAAAAACGGTTATTTTTCCGGCTGTCTCGATATTGGAAGCGGAATTGGTTGTATAGATACGATTGATTAAATCGCCTTCGAGAAGTTCGCCCTGATATATGGAGTTTTCACAATGTGTAAAATAGAGGTTTATATTTTTACAACCCATTCTCTTCATTTTTACCGCTGAATAGTACGCCGTCCCACCGTATGAGCATATATCATCAATGAGAAGTACGTTTTTATTATGCGGAGAATTTCCGGAAACATCAAGTCCGGTAATCTTACCGGTTTTCCAGTCACGGTTTTTTATCCCGAATCCGATATTATTAAAATGCTGGAAAATACCGGCGTATCGCTTATAACAGCCTTCATCGGGAAAGAAAATATAATCTGACATCAGATTGATTCCGGATAATTTTATTGCATAATTGATATATTTTTCCGGTGAAATGTTTTCGCAACGGTCAAGCAGTGCGGTGGTCACCGGAGAATGAACGTCAAGAACTCTGACCTTATCGAATTGCAGAAAATTTATCACCTTACAGAAATACTTTAAAGTAAAAACTTCTTTCTTATCCTGTACCCTGTCCATACGTGCATTAGGTACATAAGGCATATACAGACTGACCGGATTGTTATAATTTTCCCTGATATTTTCCGTAATATAGATTAAAAGCGTTAAATCCTGCTCTTTTCGGTAAGTCCATACAATCTCAATCGGCTGACTGTCTGTAACGTTAATTTCCGGTACGTTTACACGGAAAGTCCCGTCCGGATAGGTATGCACTTCCGGATAATAAAATTTTTTATATTTTATAGAAATCATATAATTTCACTCCTCTATAATAATCTGACAAGAACGCATAGCATTCAGGGCGTTACGGTGACTTTCCGGCGTTACCCCTGCACAACAGTCTGCGATTACTTTTACCGGTACTTCCGGAAATGCTGACTTTATAATCATAGCATTTGAAATTACACATATATCAGTACAAACCCCGATTATCCGTATTTCTTCGATAATCTCATCACGTCCGACGGCAAACGGTAAGTCTATCGCACCGAAAGTTATTTTTTCAAGCCTTATACAATCGCCGATAACTTTTTCAATTTCCGGTACGAGTTCCCACCCCTCCGTATCTCTTATACAGTGCGGTACAGGTAAAAATCTACCCTCCTGAGTATTCATATAATCGTCGTAATGGGTATCGAGAGTAGCTATTATTTTACCGTCCGGATTTTCTTTGCGGAATCTTTTTATATAATCGGATACCTTTTCCGTTACGGATAATGTTTCCGGATTTCCTAAAATTCCGGTTATAAAGTCGTTCTGCATATCCACTACTATCAGAACTTTCATAATCATTCCTCCTTTGGTATACGTTCGTAAAGTTTAGATGTTCTGTGGGCTGATTTTTCGTCAAAAAATCCGGTCTCACGTATCTTTGACGACATTTTTTTCCGGAAATTCTGCGGTGATGTTTTTTTTCCTGTGATAATCTCGTATGGCTGTTGTAAATCGGAAATCGCAAAAAGTGGTGGCATAAGGTCAAAAACTATATCGTGATTTATTACCTCGTCCCGAAGTTTCATGAATGCATCGTATATTATTTTCGCATGGTCAAACGCCAACACATTTTTTTCCGGCTGACCGTCACTGTAATGTATCACTATTTCTTCCGTACCGTCGGAGAGAGTAATAGTTTCGTTTTCGTACTCGAAAGTAAGCCAGTGTGCGTCCAGAGCGTCGGAATAATCAGCGGTGGAAAGTGTAACCGTTCTCGTAAGGGCGAGAAATGCACACGATATAATCCAACCTCTCGGGTCTCTGTCGGTATCGCTATATACTCCGATATTTATTATCTTAGGTTCAATAACTCCGGCTTCCTCCTGAAGTTCTCTTAACGCCGTCTCCTCGATGGTCTCCCCCTTACGCAGAAATCCACCGGCAAGCGAATACTGATTAATGAACGGTTCTTCACCACGCTTGACGAGCAGGATTTTTAACTTTCTTTGTTTAAGATTTCTCGGTGAATCGGGTTCGATACTGTCGAGACCAAACACTACACAGTCAGATGCTACCGACGGTCTTTCAAAATTTTCTATTGAATAAATATTTATCACCCTTTCGATAGGAATATTCAGTTATTAACTTTTAGTTTTTATGTATTGTAACATATATTTCCGGATTTGTCAAGAGGTTTCCGGAAAAAAATAAAAAAATCCCTCCGCCTGTGCAGAGAGATTAAATGTATTATTTTTTTACATATAAGACATTCCTTTAATTAATGACGGTATAAAGAATGATAAAATCACCAGCCATATGATAACTGTAATAATAAACCATATAAGACAACCTTTTTTCACTTTTTTATTAATCTTATCTTGTTTTTTTTGCTCTTCCTCATTAAGAACGTAATTTCCGATACATGATTCCGTGGTGTTATCTGTATATACAACATCAATATGGTCAATTTCTACACGACGAATAGAATGATTATACCATGCATTTTCAAATAACCTACTCTGTGTTTTATCTTTTTCAACGCAGTCTGCACTACTTACTCCTGCAATACTTCTATGACGTGCTGTACACTCAACAATTTCATCAGCACCATTATATGCCTTAAAATAAATTGTATATTTTTTAACAGGTTTTGGACCCCAATTTTTAACGCTATATTTTACAGATATACCACCTGCACTATCTGCCTGAAAGTAATGCCACTCATCATGAATGTCTTGATATCCCCAGGTGAATGAGTTAACTCTAATCATAAATTTTTACCCTTTCTTAAATAATATATTAATTCGAGTAATAATTATATTTTCGGAAATATATAATGTCCGTCAAACCGTTACTGAATCCATTTTATCACCTCAACTGTTTTTTGTATCATATCAAAAAAAAAAAAAAAAAAAAAAAAAAAAAATAAAAAAAAATAAAAATAAAATTTAATGCAAGATTTTTTTATATCGTTTATTCGCCCGATATAGAAAAAATCTTCAAATTCGTTTTGGATAAT
>JAIDCY010000119.1 GCA_029055625.1 Ruminococcus sp.
TTATAATACATTATAATATAAAAGTCAATAGGGTATGGCAAATTTTGTAAAAAATGCCGGTTTGTAAAAAAAATCCGGTATTATTTTTATACGATTATACAAAATTTTTTAATCATATGCAAGGGCGGTGATTTTTCCGTGAAAAGATTTATTCCAGTACTTCTTTTAATGACGTTTCTTCTTGCGTGTTCGTGCGGAAAAAAAGAAGTATATTCAGATTTCACCGTTGATTTCCTCGATGTCGGCAAGGCAGACTGTATGATTTTACGGACGGAAAACAGCACCGTTGTTATCGACTGCGGAGAAAAAGGCGACGGCAAAAAGATACTCAATCTTCTTGCGGAAAACGATATAGAAACCGTCGATTACCTGATAGTTACGCATTACGACAAAGACCACGTGGGCGGTTCGGCAAAACTCATTAACAACATCGACGTGAAAAATGTAATCGCTCCGGATTACGCAGAAGACAGCGACGAGGTGAAGAAATACAATAAAGCACTTTCCGGAAAAAATATAACGCCGTTACTTTTGCATGATGACGTTACTTTCACTCTCGACGGCGTGGAATATACGGTTTATGCACCGGAAAAAGACTTCTACGGCGAAGATGATGACAACGATTTTTCACTTGTCACGAAGGCGGTATATCACAATACAACGTTACTTTTCACCGGTGATGCAATGGAACAGCGACTTGATGAGATTATGGACATCGGAAAGTGTACGCTACTAAAAGTGCCGTATCACGCCCGGAAACTTGACAATCTGGAGACGTTCATAAACCGTGTGAAACCGGAGTACGCCGTTTCCTGTACGTCGGAAAGTGAATTTTCACCCGATACAGCGGAGATACTGAAGAAGTACAGAGTCAGGAGTTACGCCACGTGTTACGACGGCAATATAACTGCTGTAAGCGACGGATACGACATACAATTCATAATTAATAATTAATAATTTTTTGCATTTCGTGTGTGAATTAAAAAAGTTTCCCCCGAAAGATTTTTCAGTAAACTTTCAGGGGATTTCTTTTATCAATTATACATTATGCAT
>JAIDCY010000012.1 GCA_029055625.1 Ruminococcus sp.
TCTTTGAATATCCTGTACCGCTCATTCAGACTTCTACCGGAGCAGGCGTTGTAATTATCCTGATATGCGGTATTCTTTCGGCGTACCTGTACGCTGAAAAAAGAAATCTGGAATTTAAAAAAGTCAGTTTCAGATTTAAGGTCACAGGCAGTAAAAAAATACACTCCCTTTACTACTACAATCTCTATAAATCGCTCGTGATGCAGAAAGGTATTGTTATTATAGCGGCTTTTATTGCGATTACCGGCTTCGTCAATCAGAACTTCTATAAAAAATATGATGTCGCCGATGTTTATTACAGGTACTATACGGAACTGCTTGATGGCGAAATCACACAGGAAACTATCGACTTCTGCGAAAATGAATCACAAAAATTTGACGATATACAACACAGAATTGACGAACTTTCACAGAGTAATCCGTATTCTACCGAACTTAACGAACTTTACCGTCAGCTCGCTCCCAGTATGGGCTTCTATCCCGTCAGAGAACGTATAGAAATGATTAAGAATATTGACAATACACAACTTTTTTATGATACAGGATATAAAAGAATTTCAGGAATTGCCGGTTATGATGACGATATGAAGTACGCACTTATTGCAATGCTGATGTGTACGTTTTTGATTTCTCCGCTTATCGCCAATGATAACAAGTACCGTATGCAGTACGTCGTAAATTCTACAAGTTCCGGTAAAAAATCGTACGTCAGAAGAAACGTCTTCACTACTGTGTTTTACGGATTTTCAGCGTCTTTACTCTGGATTGTGCCATACTTGATAACAATAAAAAGATATTACGGTAACGGTGGATTATCAGCTTCCGTACGCAGTATTACTGACTTTATTGATTTTCCGCTGAATATTAAGCTGTGGCAGTACATTTTAATAATTCTCCTGCTCAGAACGTTTGCCGTTATATTCATTTCCCTTGTTATGCTTTACGTTTCCGCAAAATGTAATAGTATAATATCTGCCGTACTGGTCAATATCGCACTTTTCGTACTGCCGGTAATTATTTACTTACTCGGTGCTGATTTTGCGGTGAATATTATGTTTAATCCCCTGCTCAGTGTGAATATTATTCTTAATAATCCGTCGGTTCTGCACTTTGCCGTACCCTCGGCGTTGATAATTCTATCTGTCATTAATAATAAGTTAAAAAGAATATGTTGACACTCCGAACGAAATGTATTATAATATTATCAGTTATTTTATAAGGAGCGGTAATATTTATGAATACGGAACAGTTGGAATTGTTACAGACTATCATTTCCGGTGCGAAACAAGCGGTATTCTTTGGTGGAGCAGGTGTATCTACTGAAAGCGGTATCCCTGATTTCCGAAGCGTTGACGGTCTTTACCACCTTAAATACGACGTACCACCTGAACAGATTCTGAGCCACAGCTATTTCATCAGACATACGGAAAAATTTTTTGATTTCTACCGTGACAAAATGCTTTATCTAAATGCAAAGCCTAATTCCGCACATCTTAAACTTGCGGAACTCGAAAAAAAAGGTATCCTTTCCGCAGTAGTCACTCAGAATATTGACGGTCTGCATCAGCTCGCAGGAAGTCGTAAAGTGTATGAGTTGCACGGTAGCGTACATAGAAATTACTGTATGAAGTGTAAAAAATCGTTCAGTGCTGATTTTATTCTGAAGTCTGATAAGATACCCCTTTGTGACTGCGGAGGTATCGTAAAACCGGATGTTGTACTTTATGAAGAATCACTGCCAGATAAGACCATTGAACAGGCAGTAAAGGCTATCAGTAAAGCAGATGCGCTTATTATCGGCGGTACGTCTTTAAATGTCTATCCGGCGAACAGCTTTATCCGATTCTTTAACGGGAATCATCTTGTAATACTGAATCGTGACGCTACACAGGCGGACGGCATGGCGGAACTCTGTATACGTGATAACATAGCAGAAGTACTCGGCAAAATCACGTTATAAAATCAAAAAGCAGAACTTTTTTACGTTCTGCTTTTTTTTACGATTTCTTTTATTTTTTACTGCCGTTATTATTAGGATTGCACTGGTTTGAGTGATTGCTTCTGTCGGACTGGTAGGCGTTGTTATTCGGGTTATGCTGGTTTGCGTAATTGTTCAGCTGACTTTGTGTGTGGGTATTTCCTGATACGCCTTTTCCATCGTAGCCGTAACCGTGTTTACTCATGCTTCCTGACCCTCCTTTTCTATCGGATAATCATATTATGTACATATCGTCACGCTTTATTCAGTACGGATTAAAATTTAAAAATATCCCTCCACCTCCGGAGCAGGTCTATATATAACGTGATGTCGGGTTCTCGTCCATTTCAAGACCTTTCCTGCATAATTGCCGTACAGCATTTATAAAAGTGATTTTATACTTTCTGCGATATTTTTCTATACGCTCTACAAGTTCCGTATCCTGATTTTGTTTGAAATCTGTTCGCCGGATTATCGGGTTTTTCTCTGACATTGTTATAAACACCTCGTTTGTTTTTATTTTATGTCTCCATTATAACATATCAGATATTCAGAATTTATATATCTGGAAAATTTTTTCTGTAAATTTTCATTACTTTCTGTAATTCGGCGATGAAATTATCCCTTATGTAATCCGGTGCAACGATTTCCATATTATCGCCGTATTTCATAACCCATTTATAAAATCCCTTACTTATTCCGACGTTCACATTGATAATTATGTAGTTTTCGTCTTCCATGTCATCACGGATACCCGCATCAATGCCGAGCCATTCTATCATGTCGTCCATAAGAAAACGCTTCACACGTAATCTGACCATCTCGAAATACTCCGGCTGAAACATATCAAGTACCGCTCCTTTATACTCCGGTAACGTCGGGGCTTTACTGTACCGGCTTCCGGCACGTATATTTTTCATACGGTCAATGCGATACGTCTTGAATGTTTCGCTTTCCATATCAAAGCATTTCAGATAGTATCTGGCACTGTAGAGTATCACCTTGACAGGTATCATTTCCCTGTCCTTGTGATAATAAACCATCTCTTTTTTTATGTTGAATTTGCCGTAATCAAAATTTATCTTGTTTTTTTCCTCGATAATGTCGTAAATGGTATCAAGTTTGTTGACTAAATCCCACTCCATAAACTGTCTGCTACCGGAAGATTCGCTGATAAGTCTTGTAACTTCCCTGTCGGAACACATACCTTTGAACTTCTCGATAAGATTCTTTTTTTCGTTATCGGAAAGAGTTCTGTTAGCGGAAATTGAATGGACGATAAAACGCATCTCATTAAACGTGAACAGCTTTACAAGATAGTAATAAGCCTTGTTATGACTGGTATGTACGCACTTTATGTCATAACCGGCGGTCTGTAACCGGGCGATGTCACGCCTTATAGTGAGATCGGAAACTTCGCCGGTATTCGTATTCATGGAAAGATAATTCTGTATGTCACGGACAGTCACACCGTTTTTTTCGTCGGTGCAACGGCACAGACATTTATATATATGTAAAATTCTTTCGTTGTCCATGGAAAAAATACCTCCGGAAATAAAAAACGCCCGAAAAAACGGACGTTTTGAAGTAATGAGACATGAGGGACTTGAACCCTCGACCCTACGCTTAAAAGGCGTATGCTCTACCGGCTGAGCTAATGTCTCGTTGATAAATAAAAATAGTGTTGGTGAGACATGAGGGACTTGAACCCTCGACCCTACGCTTAAAAGGCGTATGCTCTACCGGCTGAGCTAATGTCTCTCACAACAACAATAATTATATCACAGCTTGTACAGAAAGTCAAGAGATATTTTATTTTTCTATGTTTTATATATATTATACGACTGAATCGGAAAAAATATGTAAAATATCACGTTTTTCGAAAAAAACTATTGACATTTCCTGTAAACCATGATATAATATTCAATGTTGTAAGGCAATGTGCTTGTAGCTCAGCTGGATAGAGTGACTGGCTACGAACCAGTAGGTCGGGGGTTCGAATCCCTCCAGGCACGCCATCAATAAACTTAGAAATCCGGTTTTTCCGGATTTTTTTGTATCTTATTACATATCAAGACACTTTCTTATTTTACGGTCACTGACAGGGTATAGCTTTTCTGTCGGGAGGTCTTTTATATTAAGTTTTCCACTTTTACGCAAGGTGTTCCATTTCCGGACCGATGGCATCAAATCTTCGATTCTGTGAATACCGTTGAGAAACTGCCGGAGTGCCGGACCTTTAACACCTATCTGAATAGCAGAACGATTTATCGGATTACCATTAATATTACGGTCAGGGTCAAACTGACAGTATACGGTGGTATCGCTGAATTGTTTTTCCCACGCCTTGCCGTCGATTAAGGAAGAATCGGGAGAAGTGAGTACCGCCTGTGTGAGCAGGGAATCAAAAACTTCACGGCGTATGTCAATGGATAGTATACACTCCTGATTTTTTTGGTTGCCCAGTTGGAACGGTACATAAGCCACAAGAATGACGGTTTAATCTACGTCATGCGGTTAAGACTGAAATTTTCGCCGAAATTCTGGAGTTTTACCGCCTGTTCTGCGATTTCTGGATTATAAGCCTGATATATACGTATAAATCTTTTATCGTAATGTGCAAATATTTCTTTTACATATTTCATAATATCACCTCAATTTATTGTAGCATATTAC
>JAIDCY010000120.1 GCA_029055625.1 Ruminococcus sp.
GAAAATGTCCATTTAGTCTTTGAATTTTACAAGTCTGGCGAAGCACCGATAAATGAAATTTTTCACCTGTTTTGTGGCTATTTTACGTTCAGAAAAACCGTTCATAAAAAATTAATATTTTATTAATAATTAAAACTTCAAATTATTGCGTATATAACGTAATATCAATAAAAAGTCATTAAATTAAAATAACAGACAATATCAAATCGGTTCATATGAACTCTTTACAGTTTCGTAACAAATTTTCGGTATGTTGCCTTAGGTTAACAATGGATAAATCTTCCGTTTCTGAAAGTATTTTATAAAATTTATTACAAATTGATTATTAGCTGTAAACAGAAGAAAATAAAAGCTTTATGTTTTAAGTGACCAACTGTTTCCGGAGCTTCCGGAAGGGCATAAAGAGATATAAAATAAAAACAATTTACAAATTCACTTCTGGATTTTCAAAAATTTTTTATTTCCGGAAACCTCTTTCAAAACCGTTTTAATAATTAGTTCATAAATATTCTACCGTCAGTTTTCAGAAGAATGTACCGTAAATTTCCCAGTTTTATGACAAATTTTCCCACTGAACATTTGTTTTGATATGTGCAGAACCCGTTTTAATGCGATTGATTTTTGAAGCAGACCATGATTAATTATAATTTTTAGCTTTAAATTTTCAGCTCTTCAAAAACAGTATTTTTTGATATTTTGTTCTTTTATCTGATTCTTAATGACTTTCTTATTTTTGTATATAATGCATAATCAAAGATTTTTCAGTATTTATCGCATATATAAGCCACAAAAAATCCGGAGTATTACTTAAAAATATGCCTGTTATCGGAAATTGTTCGTCATAATGTAAAATTGACGTTTTTCTGAGAGTGTTGATTGAGGTGTTAAACATACTGTTTGTAACCACTTTGTAATAATTTGTCGCATATGGTTTTGTTATATAATTTTACCGGTTAACCATGGTTAACATTGCCCGAAAATGCTTTTTACCCTGATGTTGCACATGGTTAACACGTGTGTTGCGTGTGGTTAACAGGGGTGTTGCACATGGTTAACATGGATGTTGCCTGTGGTTAACACGTGTGTTGCATATGGTTAGCATTGCTGTTTGTGAGGTCAAAAAAGGGTATTGTGCAATTTGCACAAAGAAAACCATATATAATTAAATATAAATACGATAATTCAGAATATAATTAACTAACTACTGTTCGCTTTTTTCTTTGATGTTTTTAATAATATTCGTCACAAGATTATTAAGGTTTACATCTTTTTTCATAGAATCAGTAATACTTGTTATCGAGTAAACAATAGTTGAGTGGTCACGTCCGCCGAACTCCTCACCTATTCCGGCGAGTGGCATTTTGGTAATCACACGCACTATATAGATGGCTACCTTGCGTGCTACGGAAACCTGTGATGACCGCTTGTTTGACCTCAGGTCTTCCGGCGATACTCCGTATACGCCTGATACTTCTGTTATTATCTTTTCGACCGTTATAGGTGTAGGGTGTTCATTATTGAGGATGTCACGTATGACACCTTGTGCCATCGATATATTAACAGGACCTCCTGAAACGTGATTCATTGCCTTCAGTCGCATTACCGCACCTTCAAGCTGACGTGCATTGGCTCGCAGACGGTTTGCGATAAATTCCGCCACTTCCATAGGAAGTTTGAGTTCAAGCAGTTCAGATTTCCTGCTCAGAATTGCTAATCTTGTTTCATAGTCCGGTGCGGATATGTCCGCTATAAGACCCCCTTCAAATCTCGAAAGCAGGCGGATGTCGAGATTCTGTAGTTCCTTAGGGGCTTTATCGGCGGTTATTACAATCTGTTTCCCGTCTTGATGTAGTCTGTGCAACGTATTGAAGAGTTCTTCCTGTATACGTTCCTTGCCCGTCAGAAACTGTATATTCTCGATGATAAATAAATCTGCCGAACGGTATTTTTCGTGGAAATTCACCATACAACCGCTTTTCTGTGCCTTTACAAATTCGTTGCCGAAATTTTCGCTTGTCATGTAAAGTATCCTGAAATCAGGCTTTTTCTCACGGACAGCGTTAAGAATAGCTGTCACAAGATGCGTTTTCCCCATACCGGAAGCACTGTAAAGGAAAAGTGGGTTATATTCCGGAAAAGACGTTTCCCCACAGCTTTTCGCCACCGACTTACAGCAGGCAAGGGCGAACTCGTTTGAACGACCTTCTGTGAAGGTTTCAAAAGTGTATGCATACTTTGCGTATTCCGGGTTGTTTCTTGTGGGATCGTAACCGTTTTCCGTGTTGCCATGTGATATTTCCGGCTCAACATCAATAACCATTTCCACCTCATAACCAAGAATACTCCGCAATACTTCCTTCAGTATCTTTCCGTAGGTTTCGTTTACGAGGTTACGCTGAAAAGCCGTCTGGATTTTGAAATGTGCCTTGTCATTTTCAATCCTGACAGGTTGCAACGGTTCTATCCACGTACTCATACCGTTCGGTGGAATCCTGTTGTTTTCGAGGCAGAATTTTTTTACTTCGTCAAATACTTCCTCAAATGATGATTCCGTTGATTTCATATTTTCCCTCCGTATGTAATGATATTTCCGGAACTGCTCCGGAGCGTCGTTAAAAAACCTGTTTTTACGGTATATTTTTATATTTTCACGCTCCCGCTGACCTGTATTCAGTTCCGTTCGGAAACAATAGAATTATTGAATCTTTCCTGTAAATATTATACCATATCCGGCGGAAAAAATCAAGTTTTTTTTCAAAAAAAAATTAGAAATTTTTGTGAAAAAACAGCATCTTTTTAAACAAAATGACGGATAAAATATTTATAATAAATAAAAATTCCACGTTTTTTTATGAATTTCATAAAAATTTTTTAAAAAATATCAGATGTCATTATTTTACTGTTTCTGCTCCGGAAAAATAATAAATATTTTGGTTTTTCAGGTTAAATTATATAAAAATATACGGTTTTATGAAAAAAATTTCTTAAACTGCTTGACATAAAGTTCTTTTTGTTATATAATAAGTGGGTGCAATGCCGGATTTGCCGGATTATCTGTGTTTGTACTCAGAATCTGCCGGTTTTCCGGTGGTTCTATATACATTTCAGAGAGAGGAGGAAATTTGGATTATGAAAAGAACATACCAGCCTAAAAAGCTCCACAGAAAGAAGGAGCACGGCTTCATGAAGAGAATGGCTACTAAGAACGGCAGAAAGGTTTTAGCTCGCAGAAGAAACAAGGGCAGAGCAAGATTAACTCACTGACGAGGCTGACCACAAAAAGCTTTTTTTGTGGTCTTTTTTGTTAATGAATCCTTGTTTTCCGGCGGTCTGAACCGCTTTTTATGAGGTAATTTTTATGCTTTATACACAAACTCTTAACAATAACAAAGACTTTTTAACTCTTTACAGAAAAGGCAGATTCACAGCCTGTAAATATTCTGTGATATACGTTAAACCTAACGGCAGACCTTATAACCGCCTTGGCATTACGGCAAGTAAAAAAATCGGAAACGCTGTTCATCGCAACAGGGCAAAGCGTCTTATAAGGCTTGCCTATCGTAACGCAGAAATCAGAATACCTGTCGGTGTGGATATAGTGATTGTGGCAAGAAGTCCGTTATGTGAAATAAAATCACAGGATTATTGCGGATATATGGAAAAATACGGAGTTCCGGAAATCATCAGGCTGTATGAAAATTTTTCCGGTGAGAAGAAAAAGAAATGAAACATCTGCTTTTACTTATTATCAGATTCTACAGAAAGTTTATATCGCCAATGTTTCCGCCATGCTGTAAATATTATCCCACTTGCAGTAAATATGCCCTTATAGCTATAGAACGCTTCGGGGTTAAGGGTATATTGCTTGCAATATGGCGACTTTTACGCTGTAATCCGTGGTCTATGGGTGGTATAGACTATGTGCCGGAAAAATTTACCTTCCGCACTGAAAAACATGACTGCAATTCATGCGACTGTTGCAGTCATCCTTATACTTATAATAATAATAATAATAATAATAATAGTAAAGACATCCAGAACTGAGAGGTATTATAAATTGAATTCACTTTATGACATAATCGGTATACCGTTCGGGTATCTGATGTATCTGATTTATTCGCTGTGCAATAACTACGCACTCGCAATAATTATCTTCACAGTGGTGACAAAACTTCTGCTTTTTCCGGTGAACTACAATACACAGAAAAACTCCGCACGTATGCAGTTGTTAAGTCCGAAAATGGAGAAGCTCCGGAAAAGTTACGCAAGCAATCCGGAAAGACTTCAGCAGGAACAGCAGAAACTGTATCAGCAGGAGGGCATAAACCCTATGGCTTCATGTATGCCCGCTCTTGTACAGATGTTATTGCTTTTCGGTGTGATTGACGTTGTATATAAACCAATAACCCATATTCTGCATATATCAAAGAATATACGCCGTGCAGCATTCGATATAGCCGGTGAACTTGCCGGTTCTAATGTTGGCAGTTTCAGTAATCTTCGTAGCGAATTGACTATTATGGAACAGCTTGACAAAAACAAGGAGAGTTTCAGCGGACTTGCTGAAAATTTCATGTCAAAAGTTTCAGAATTTAGTTCACATTATACGGTATTCGGTGCAAACCTCGGCAAAATTCCGGAACTGCACCCTGAAACATGGAACGCAGAATCTGTAATACTTTTCTGTATACCGTTTCTCGCCGGGCTCGCACAGCTTGTACAATCTATATATAGTCAGGTTCACCAGAAAAAAGTCAATCCGGAAATGGCTTCCGGTGGTGGCTGTATGACATTAATGATGTATCTGATGCCTGTAATGTCCGTTGTGTGGGCTTTCGCTCTTCCTGCCGGTATCGGTTTTTACTGGATATGGAGTTCTCTTTTTTCGTTCGCAATAAATTTAGGTCTTAACATATACTTTACACCTGAACGTACTAAGGCGATAAACGAAAAGGAAAAGGAAAAAGCCCGTGTTTACGCCGAAAAACACCCCGAAAAAAAGACGTTTATGCAACGTGTGCTGGAACAACAGGCAGAGCTTGAACGTCAGCAGAACGGGGGCAGTAGTTCCGGAAAGGGTAAGGCTTCACGTTCGGAAATGAACAAACAGAACCGTGATAAACTCAAGGAAGCACGCAGACGTATGGCAGAAAAGTACGGCGAAGAATACGACGAAAACGAAAACGATGATTGAAAATCCTTTTATGGAGGTATTGAAAATGACTGAAATTTTCACTGCAAAAACGGTGGAGGAAGCAAAAAAACTCGCCGTTGAGAAATTCGGCAGAAATACAGATGAAATAAAATTTGAAATAATTGAAGAACCTAAAAAAGGGCTTTTCGGACTGGGGGCGAAAGATGCTAAAGTAAAAGCATCTTATATTGAAGAAACAGAAAATGTACGGTCTGACGTACAGCCGGAAAAAACTGTCAATATAGTTGAAGAAGTTCCTGAAAAGACTGAAGAACCCATAAAAGAACCTGAAATAGTTCTTGAAAAGATTGAAGAATCAATGGAAATTCCGGAAGAAGTTCTGAAAGAGGTTCAGGAAACAACTGTAGAAAAAACGGCTGAAGAAGTTCCGGTTGCGGAAACTGTCACTGAAAAACCAGTAGAAGAACCGGTTACGGCAGAAACTTATGACATTCCGGAAGATGACGGAGAGTATTCTATAGAGAATCTGACACTTATTGAGGACAAGGCACTTATACATGAAAAGGTAAAACTTGCTACAGATTACATCACAAGTATTCTCAGGGCAATGAACATTGAAGCGGAATTTGCGGTATATCAGAATGCAACAAGTGCCATAATAGACATAAAAAGCGTAAATAACGGAACTATAATCGGCAGACGTGGTGAAACTCTCGATTCAATACAGTATCTTTGTTCCATCATTGCCAACAAGGGCGACAAGGATTACTTCCGGATAACTCTTGACTGTCTTAATTATCGTCAGAAGAGAAAGGAAACCCTCGAACAGTTAGCCGGTAAAGTATCAAGAAACGTACTGCGTACCGGACGTTCTCAACCGTTAGAGCCTATGAATCCATACGAAAGAAGAGTTATACACTCCGCAATCTCTAAAATAGACGGTGTTTCCTCGCACTCGGTAGGTGAAGAACCCTACAGGAAAATAATAATAACTTCGGACAACCCGAGAAAAAACAACAGAAATAATCGTAATAACGGCAAAAAACGCTTTGACGGTCAGAAAAATGAGCGTCGGCAGAATAACCGCAGTAAAAATCACGAGAAGACAAGCTTTGAACGTAAAAAAGTTGATATTTCCACAAGTTTTGAAAAAGATTATAAACGTCCGAAACCGGAAGATTCAATAGAAGGTGGTCTTTACGGAAAAATAGAAATCTGATTATATTTTTTCAGGAGTGATTTTTTGTGTCAACTATAACGGCAATCTCGACACCTGATGCAACAGGTGGTATAGCTGTAATAAGAATTTCCGGCGATGATGCGATAAAAATTGCGGGAAAAGTATTCGTACCGGCAGGGAAAAAAGTTGTATCTGAAATGAAAGGTTATACTTGCTGTTATGGTACGGCATACGACGACGGCGAACGTATAGACGACTGCATATTAACCGTCTTCCGCAGACCACATAGTTATACAGGTGAAGATGTGGCGGAAATATCATGTCACGGCGGAATATACGTAACAAGGCGTATTCTCCGGACTATCTTAAAAAACGGTGCGGAAAACGCACAGGCAGGTGAGTTTACAAAACGTGCATATCTGAACGGAAAAATTGACCTCACACAAGCGGAAGCTGTTATGGATATAATATCCGCAAAGGGTGAACGTGAACTGCGTATGGCGGAAAATCTCCGTGAGGGTATGGCGTTCAGGAAAGCAGAAGAATGTTCCGGAAAACTGTTAAAAATACTCGGTGACTTATCGGCGTGGGCAGACTATCCGGAAGAAGATATACCGGAAGTGAGACCGGAAAATCTGCGGTGTGAACTTATGGAAGTACGGAAGGAACTTCTTTCACTTGTTGAAAATTATGACAGCGGACGTATTATACGTGAAGGGGTTTCCACCGCTATAATCGGCAGACCGAACGTCGGCAAATCCACACTTTTTAACTGTCTTAGTGGTTGTGAAAGAAGTATCGTAACGGATATTGCCGGTACTACAAGAGACGTTGTTGAAGAATCAGTAAAAATAGGTGATCTGGTTCTGAGGCTGTCCGATACCGCCGGAATACGTAAGACAAATGACATAATAGAAGAAATAGGCGTAAATATTGCGGAAAAACTGCTGTATTCGTCGGAACTTGTAATAGCGGTATTCGATGGTAGCGAACCACTTACACAGGATGATATTGACCTGCTCCGTAAGACAGACAGCAAAAAAACGGTGGCGGTGATAAATAAAAGTGATATGGGAATATTGCCGGAAGTTCCGGAAGAGATAGCAGAAAATATACCGCATATTGTATATCTTTCCGCTAAGGAAAACAGCGGTTTTGATGTTCTCAGAAAGTCTGTTGAAGATATATTCAGGATAAATGAAACTACGTTTTCCTCACCGTCCGTTGCAAATGAACGGCAGAAAAAATGTATAGATTCCTCACTTGTTTGTATTGAATCCGCACTCTCCGCACTCGCAGACGGTGAGTTTCTTGACGCTGTAAATGTACTTATCGACGAGGCGGAACAGTATTTATTAAGTCTTACCGGTAAAAAGGTTACAGATGCAGTGGTTGATGAAGTATTTTCGAGGTTCTGTGTGGGCAAATAAAGAAGTATCATATTCATGACTTGAAAATATTCCGGCTGGAATATTCAGGAGGTTTTTTAAAATGTCGTATAAAATGGGAAGTTTTGATGTTGCAGTAATCGGAGCAGGTCATGCAGGCGTTGAAGCTGGGCTGGCTGCCGCAAGACTGGGTTGCAGGACGATTATGTTTACAATATCGCTTGACCAGATTGCTAATATGCCTTGTAATCCGTCGATAGGTGGCACTGCAAAGGGACATCTTGTAAGGGAAATTGACGCACTCGGTGGTGAGATGGGCAAGGCTGCCGATAAATGCTTCATACAGAGCCGTATGCTGAACCGTGGAAAAGGTCCGGCGGTACATAGTCTGAGAGTACAGGCTGACCGTGTGATGTATCACGACTATATGAAGAACATCTGCGAAAATCAGCGAAATCTTTATATAAAACAGGCAGAAATTGCGGAAATAGTTGTAGAAGACGGACATATTACCGGTGTTATTACATCTCTTGGAGCTGAATATTCCGTAAAAGCGGTAATAATCGCAACCGGTACTTATCTTAAAGGCAAAATACATATCGGTGAGGTATCATATGCAAGCGGTCCTGATTCCGCACTGCCGAGTAAATACCTTTCACAGAGCCTGACGGAAAACGGCATTGAATTACGCCGTTTCAAGACCGGTACGCCATGCAGGGTACATAAAAGAAGTATAAATTTTGACTTCATGGAACGTCAGGACGGTGACGGGAATATAGTACCGTTTTCATTTGAAACGGCTGTTGAAGGACTGGAAAATAAGGTAAGCTGTTATGTAACGTATACCAATAGTAAAACACATGAAGTAATTTTATCGAATCTCGACCGTTCGCCGTTATATTCCGGACGCATTGAGGGTGTAGGTCCTCGTTATTGTCCGTCAATAGAAGACAAGATAGTAAGATTTTCAGATAAGCCGAGGCATCAGCTTTTTGTCGAACCTATGGGACTATCGACGGAAGAATATTATCTGCAGGGGATGTCATCATCACTGCCGGAAGATGTACAGCTTGCATTTCTGCGTACTATAGACGGGTTAGAAGATGTGGAAATAATGCGTCCGGCGTATGCGATAGAATACGACTGTTGCGACCCCACACAGCTTTCCAATACGCTGGAGTTCCGGAAGATAAAGGGTTTATACGGAGCGGGGCAGTTTAACGGCAGTTCGGGATATGAGGAGGCAGCCGCACAGGGAATAGTAGCCGGTATCAATTCCGCCCTGAAGATAAAGAACCGTGAACCCATGATACTTGACAGGGCAAGTTCATATATCGGAACGCTTGTTGACGACCTCGTGACGAAAGGATGTTCAGACCCTTACAGAATGATGACGTCGAGAAGTGAATACAGGCTTGTACTCCGTCAGGATAACGCCGACCAGAGACTTACACCGATAGGGTATAAAGTGGGACTTATCAGTGAAAAGCGTTATAAGAAACTTATTGAAAAAACGGAGCAGGTAGATACTGAAATAAAGCGTATAAATGCGTTTAACCTTTCGCCGGGTGAGAAGATAAATAAATTTCTTGAAGAAACAGGTACAACTCCGCTTTCCACCGGTTGCAAACTCGGTGACCTGCTCCGCCGTCCGAAAATAAGTTATAAATCGCTCGCACCTTTCGACCCCGACAGACCGGAATTATCCGACGAAGTAACCGAACAGGTGGAACTGCAGATAAAGTATGAAGGATATATAACAAAACAGCTCGCACAGATTGAACAGATGCGGAAGCACGAATCAAAGAAACTGCCGGAAAATCTGGATTATCATGATATATACGGTCTGCGACTGGAGGCAATCGAGAAGCTGAATAAGATACAGCCGTCATCACTGGGACAGGCTTCAAGAATATCAGGCGTTTCACCGGCGGATATTTCACTTATTGACGTATGGTTACAACACAGAACGGAGGAAAAATAAAAATGCTTCCTGAATACGCTTTCTGTCGGGAAAGTTTCGGAAAATACGGAATAGAACTTTCCGGGGATATATATAAGAAACTTGATTTATATGCGGAATTTCTTGTTGAGTATAACAGAAATGTCAATCTCACGGCGATAACTGAACCTGTTGAAATACTGCATAAGCATTTTATAGACAGCGTTCTGATTGACAGGTATGCGGATATTCCGGAGAATGCAGAACTTATTGACGTAGGAACGGGTGCAGGTTTTCCATCCATACCGCTGAAACTTTTCCGACCTGATATAAAAATTACGTTACTGGACAGTCTTAATAAACGGATAAATTTTTTACAGATACTGTGCGAAAAACTCGGTATAGAAGCGGAGTTCATACACGAAAGGGCGGAGATTACCGGCAGAGATACCGGATACCGTGAGAGATTCGACGTATCATGTGCTAGGGCGGTGGCGAATTTGTCAGTACTCAGTGAATTATGTCTGCCGTTCGTAAAAGTTGGTGGGATATTCGTATCAATGAAAGGACTTTCCGAAAATATTTCTGACGGCAATAATTCCGTAAAGTTGTGTGGCGGAGAGATTACGGACGAGTTTGTTTATGACGTCGCCGGAGATAACCGGAAAATAGTTATCGTAAAAAAAATATCGCATACTCCGACAAAATATCCGAGAAATAGCGGTCAGATAAAAAAGAAACCGCTTTGATTCCGGAATATAATGTCGGAAAAAATACAAAGCTGTCGAAAGATAACAATTTTTTTGTGTAGTAAATATTTCCCGTAAGTGTTAGAATATTTTTACAGGGTAAAATTCCCGAGTATATATATGAGGTAAAAATAATGGCACTTTTAAACTTCACAAAGGACAAACTTATAAGTAAAGTGGTTGAGATTGATATAAATCTGATTGTTTCTGAAAGGAATAATAATTTTCAGGATAAAGAAATTTCTGAACTTGCGGAAAATGTAATGAAAAACGGCATATTACAACCTCTTACGGTAAAACGTATCAAAGATGGATTTGAACTGATTACAGGTGAGAAATATTTTGAAGTTGCGAAGATATGCGGACTGAAAACCGTTCCGTGTATCGTACACGAGGCAAACGACAGGGATTCCGCTATTATAGCACTTGTAGAGAATATAAAGAATCAGAACTTATCATTTTTCGACGAGGCAACCGCTATTGAAAGACTTATTACATATTATGGTCTCACACAGGAAGACGCCGCATCCAAACTTGGTAAGGCACAGAGTACGATAGCCAATAAATTACGCCTGCTCCGGCTTACGGAGGAAGAGCGGGAACTGATAGTAAAGTATGGACTCACTGAACGTCACGCAAGGGCATTACTTAAACTCGCAAGCACTCCCGACAGACTTGTGATACTGGAAAGAATAGTCAAGGATAATCTGAATGTTGAACGGACGGAAAAACTGATTGAGGAATTTATCGGTTCTCAACGTGAAAAGGCAAATTATAAAAAGCGTTCTAAAGTATTTCAGAATGTGAGAATGTTTATCAATACGATAAATAAAACCGTCGAGACAATGCAGTCCGCCGGAATACCTGCAAATTCGCAGAAGATACAGCACGATGACTATATAGAATACCGTATCAGAATACCGGTACAGAAAATAAAATGAAATAAAATTCCGCATGAAATAAAATCGTGCGGAACTTTTTTGTATACGAGTGTTAAAAAATACAGTAATTTGTAAAAATTATACAGGTACTATTTACAAAGCGTAAAAAAGATGATATAATATTAATTACCGGAAAGGAGGAAGACAGAGAGTTAAAACGTAATGAGGGAAAAATTTACAGAAAATAAATAAAAGGAGTAAATATAGATGATAGATATTAAGTTAATCCGTACAAATCCGGAAACAGTAAAGGAAAACATCAGGAAAAAGTTTCAGGACGAAAAACTTGAACTCGTTGACAAGGTTCTTGAATTTGACGAACAGTGCAGAAAAGCGAAAGCAGAGGGTGATGCCCTCCGGAATCAGAAAAACAAGAAAAGTAAGGAGTTTGGCAAGTATAACGCAATAATAGCAAAGTCGGAAGATGAGGCTTTAAAAGCTGAGGCAAAGGAAAATATTTCCAGACTTACCGCAGAAATAGAAGAAATCGACAGACGACGTGAAGAACTCGAAGAAATCGAAACAAGACTTAATGAAGAAATCCGTAAGATAATGCTTGTTATCCCTAATATCATAGATGACAGCGTACCTGTTGGCAAAGATGATAGCGAAAATGTAGAAGTAGAACGTTTCGGGGAAGCATACATACCGGAATTTGAAGTACCATACCATGTCGACATAATGGAAAAGGTAAACGGAATTGACCTTGACAGTGCAAGGGATAAGACAAGCGGTAACGGATTTTATTATCTTACTGGCGATATCGCAATGTTACAGTCTTGTATACTTTCATATGCAAGGGATTTTATGGTTGATAAGGGATTCACTTACTGTATACCGCCGTTCATGATAAGAAGCAATGTTGTAACGGGAGTGATGAGTTTCGCCGAGATGGAAGGTATGATGTATAAGATAGAGGGTGAAGACCTGTATTTAATCGGCACGAGTGAACACTCCATGATAGGACGTTTTATAGATACAATCACACCGGAAGAGGAGTTACCGAAGACCTTGACGAGTTACTCACCATGTTTTCGTAAAGAGGTGGGGGCACACGGTATAGAAGAACGTGGAGTTTACCGGATACACCAGTTTGAGAAGCAGGAAATGATAGTAATCTGTAAGCCTGAAGAAAGTATGGAATGGTTTCATAAGCTTTACGGATATACTGTTGAATTTTTCCGTACTCTTGATATACCGGTTCGTACGCTTGAATGCTGTTCGGGAGACCTTGCCGACCTGAAAGTAAAGAGTATAGACGTTGAAGCTTGGTCACCGAGACAGCAGAAATATTTTGAAGTCGGAAGCTGTTCAAATCTCGGAGACGCTCAGGCAAGACGGCTTGGAATAAAATACAAGTCAGCGGATAAGAAAAAATACTTTGCACATACGCTGAATAATACGGTAGTAGCACCGCCGAGAATGTTGATAGCATTTCTTGAAAATAATCTTAATCCGGATGGCAGTATAAGGATACCGGAAGCCCTCAGACCGTATATGCGGAAAGATGTAATAAAAGTACCGGAGAAGAAATAATCAGTTTTCGGAGTCAAGAAAGGAATCCGCATTTTTTGCGACGTTGCACATACACATGGCGAATACTCCCACAGTACCGCCGAAAAATGACCCTAAAATAAAGTTAAGCATAAAAAATCACCTCATAATATATTATGTGTTATATAAGAGCAGGTAAACAAAAAAAGTCACGAAGGAAACTATTTCCTCCGTGACCGTTTTTTTTACTTAAGCATTTCAAGTATACTGTTTTTCGGTACAAAACCGACGGATTGTTTCTGAATAACGCCGTCTTTTACCACAACCAGTAGCGGAATATTTTCCACTCTGAACGCTACAGATAATTCCGGTTGTTCGTCGACGTTTATTTTGCCGACTTTTATTTTACCGTCGAGTTCTTCGGCGATTTCCGATACTAAAGGTGAAAGCATCATACAAGGTCCGCACCAGCCCGCCCAGAAGTCGAGTAAAACAGTACCTTTATAGTTTCTTACTTCGTCATCAAAATTTTCCTTGGTGATGATTATTTCCATAAAAACTAATCCTCCTTGGATTTATAATATAACATACAGTGACAGAATCCCTCAAAATCGGGGTCTGCAATCTGTTCCCGGAATTCTTTGCACATACATTTATTTTCCGGTATGCGAGGGATACGGCACGGACAGTAACCGTCCTTGAGTTTCAGACCCTCTTTTATCTTTGCTACTACCTCTTTATCGGGATTCAGAAATATTTTCATAAAAAAGCCCTCCTTTCAGATATTATGACTTTCCGGCTGGCTTTTATTAATGCATAACCGGAAATCAGTTTAAGAGTTCGGAAGCCATATTTTCAAGCTGTGTGATATTTTCCGTCTTGACAGCAGATTTGATAGTTACCGTATTTTCAAGCCACGTTATATTTTTTGACTTGGTAAACATTTCACGCATAACTTTACCGGCGGTTACAGCCCACGAACCATTTTCAATAATACCGATAGTGCGGTTCTGGAAATTTCTTTCCGTAAGTGCGAGAATAAAATGTTTCATGAACGGGAAAACATCGGCATTATAAGTAGGAGAAGCAAGGACAATTTTTCCGTATCTGAAAGCATCTTCAACAGCTTCTGCGAGGTCTTCTCTTGCGAGGTCACACAGTACGACTTTCGGACAGCCTTTTTCCGTGAGTTTATCCGCCAGTATCTCGCACGCTTTTTTAGTATTGCCGTATACGGAAGTATAAGCAATCATGACGCCGTCGCTCTCCACACCGTAGGAAGACCACGTGTTATATAGTCCGAGATAGTAGGGGAGATTTTCCGTAAGTACCACACCATGAAGCGGACATATTATTTTTATATCCAGTCCGGAAGCCTTTTTAAGTACGGTTTGAACCTGTACGCCGTATTTGCCTACTATTCCGAAGTAATAACGCCTTGCCTCACAAGCCCAGTCCTGCTCAACGTCAGAAGCGCCGAACTTGCCGAAAGCATCGGCGGAAAACAGTATTTTTTCCGTGCTCTCGTATGTGAACATTACTTCCGGCCAGTGTACCATAGGTGCGAATACGAAATTAAGTATGTGTTTACCAAGTGTGAGAGTATCGTTTTCCTTTACGACAAGTTTTTTAAGATTTTCCGTATCTTCAAAGAAGTTCGCAAGCATTGTGAAAGTTTTGGCGTTACCTACCACTGTAGCACCGGGAAATTCTTTCATGAAGTCCATGATATTTGCGGAGTGGTCACATTCCATATGCTGTACTATAAGATAATCGGGCGTACGTCCGTTAAGAATCTGCCTGATATTGGAAAGCCATTCCTTAGAAAATTTTGCGTCTACCGTATCGAGTACGGCAATTTTTTCGTCCATGATTACGTATGAGTGATAAGCCATACCATCAGGTACTATATACTGCCCCTCGAATAAGTCAACATCATGGTCATTGACCCCGACGTTGAAGATGTCATTTGTTATTTGCATGATAAAAAATACCTCTTTTCATATCGTGATAAATTTATTATAGCATATCGTACAGGAAAAAAAAAGACCTTTCACGGAAAATTTTTCATAAATTTACTTTTCTTAACACGTTACAGTATAAACGTATACGCTATAGTAAAGATGTACACGAACGTGCTGAAGTACACTTTGATACAAGATGTGTTTATTGATAGCATCATCACAGTGTGGGTGTTCACTCAAACATTGAACATATTGTATCATAAATGTACACGTTATATTAGTAATGTATACTTTATATCAAAGATGTACACGAACGTGATGAAGTACACTTTGATGCATGATTTATTTATATTAAAAGTATCATCAGATTGTGGGCATCCACTCAGACATTGAACACGCAGTATCAGAAATGCACACGTTATATTAGTAATGTGTACGTTGTAACAACGATATACACGAACGTGATAAAACGTGTTTTAATGCATGATGTTGAATTACGTCAAATTTTTTCTCAGATATTGGCAAAAAAGAATGGATTTTTCATGTATGAATTTTATATAACATCTGCTGTACAGACAGAGTTTTTTATGTTTGTTTTCCACAAAAAATTACACGTCTTAAAACATTACTTCTTAAACGTACACGAACGTGATAAATCTTTTTTTTTGCATGATATGGTAATATATGAATAATGTCAGCCGGACAGTCAAATATATGTATATTATGTAATTTTATATGACGTAAAATTATACAAATTGAGTGATAGTAATTTGTCCTGTACGCTGAATTATGACGTTTTTTTTGTCAGATATTGACAAATGATTTGCGAGTATGTATAATATTAAATATATTCGAGTTTATCGGGTAAAATTTATAAAAAAAGGAGATATGCCTATGAATTTAAAAGGACTGTCAAAAAAAGAGGTTGAGGATAGCCGGAAAAAATACGGTGATAACAATCTCACACAGATACCACCAGACCCCTTATGGAAAAAGATTCTCGAAGGTTTCAAAGATCCGATGATTATGATTCTTATAGTCGCACTGGTTGTACAAGTTGTATTGGTCTGTATGAAACAGGCGGAATGGTTTGAACCGGTAGGCGTTCTTATTGCGATACTGATTGCAAATGGTGTATCATCGGTCAGCGAACACAAACAGGAAAACAAAGCCTCCGCACTCAAGGAGGAAGAAGAAGCCAAGGAAATGGCAAAAGTCATACGTGACGGTAAATTATGTGAAATACACGTAAGCGAAGTTGTAGTAGGTGACATTGTGTATCTTCAGGCAGGCGATAAGATTTCCGCAGATGGTGAGATTGTAGACGGTGAAGTTCATATTGACCAGTCCGCACTCAACGGTGAAACGGAAGAAGCGGAAAAAATGCCGGTAAAGTCAGGTGAGACTTACAGTATAAAAGACCTGCTCAACAAACACTATGCATACAGAGGTACGGTAGTATGCGGTGGTGAGGCGTATATGGAAGTAAAGGTAGTCGGTGACAAGACACTTTTCGGAGAACTCGCCCTCGAAGTACAGGAAGATACGAGAGAAACACCGTTACAGGTGAAACTTTCAAAACTTGCAAAGCAGATTTCCACATTCGGATACGTCGGAGCTATTGCTATTATAATATGTACGATACTTCAGACCGTCATAGGTGGTGGCACACCGGATTCTGCGATAGGCTGGATTAAACTTGTTATGAACGCTATAACGGTGGCGGTTACTATTATAGTATGTGCAGTGCCGGAGGGTCTGCCCATGCTGACATCTATATTACTTTCATTCCAGAGCCTGAAGATGTCGAAAGACAACGTACTTGTAAGGAAAATAAACGGTCTCGAAACTGCGGGAAGTCTCAGCTTACTTTACAGCGACAAGACCGGTACTATCACAGAGGGTAAACTTTCTGTAGTGGAATTTATCACAGGTGACGTAAAGAAATTTTCTAAACTTTCCGATACGTCGGAGAAGTTCGTAAATGATGTAGTAGTGGGAGCAGGTGTAAATAACAGTGCTTCCGCAAGCGACGGAAACGTTATCGGCGGTAACAGTACAGACCGTGCATTAATGAATTTCCTGATTGACGCAAAAGCGGAAAACAGAATCAATAAGAACGAGGCGATAAATTTTAACCCGTTCAACTCTACACAGAAGATGTCAAGCGTAACCATTTCAAGAAACGGTGAAAGTTATACTTACGTAAAGGGTGCACCGGAAAAACTGCTTGTAAGATGTACGCAGTATGTGGATTCCGCCGGAAATACGAAAGTACTTGAAAACCACAAGGCGATAACAAAGTATATCGACGAACAGGCAGGACGTTCAATGCGACTTCTTGCGGTTGCGAAGCGTGACGGCAACAGTGACCAGGGAGATTTAACCCTTGTATGTATTCTCTGTATCAGGGATAACGTGCGTAAAGAAGCGGTTGACGCTATAAAAGAAGTACAGAACGCAGGTATTCAGGTAGTAATGGTTACCGGTGACCGTAAGGAAACAGCTGTAGCTATTGCGAAAGAAGCCGGACTTATCCGTAAAGATACTGATATAGCATTGACTTCAGCAGAACTTAATGAAAAATCGGACGACGAACTGAAAAAAGTTATACCAAATCTGCGAGTAGTTGCGAGAGCGTTACCGACTGACAAGAGCCGTCTTGTAAGATGTGCACAGGAACTTGATTACGTTGTAGGCATGACAGGCGACGGCGTAAACGATTCACCGGCACTTAAAAGGGCGGACGTAGGATTTGCAATGGGTAGCGGTACAGAGGTTGCGAAGGAAGCCGGAGATATAACCATTCTTGACGATAATTTTTCATCTATCGCAAAAGCTATTCTGTACGGACGTACAATGTTTAAAGGTATACGTAAATTCCTGATATTCCAGCTGACGGTAAACGTCGCAGCGGTTCTGACGTGTTTCATAGGTCCGTTACTGGGTGAGCCGACTATGATGACAGTTATTCAGTTACTGCTTGTCAATCTCGCTATGGATACCCTCGCCGCAATCGCATTCGGTAGTGAACCTGCTCTTAAGGAGTACATGAAAGAAAAACCGATACCAAGAAATGAAAGTATAGTAAGTAAGTCTATGATGACGCAGTTTGTAATCAGCGGACTTTATATAACCGCACTTTGTCTGTGCATACGTTTTGTACCGGCAATGCGTAGTATTTTCGGTGATGTAGACAATACGTATCTTAATTCAGCAGTATTTGCAACTTTCATGATGGCGATTACTTTCAACGGTTTCAATGCACGAACGGAAAAACTCAACGTATTTGAACATTTAGGAAGAAATAAGAATTTCTTAATCGTAATGGGTGCGTTACTTCTCATACAGTTTGTGTTCGTAACGTTTGGCGGTAAGTTCCTGAGCGTCGAACCACTTAATCCGCTTACATGGATAATCTGTATCGTACTTGCATTCCTTGTAATACCGATTGATATGATACGTAAGATGTTGACTAAAAAATAATCTCAAAGGGGGTAAATAAGAAATGAGTATTAATCTTCAGAAAGGTCAGAAAATAAACCTCAGTAAAGAGAGTGGCGGACTTAAAAGAATAATGGTAGGTCTCGGCTGGGACGAGGTAAAACAGAACAGCGGAGGATTTTTAAAGAATTTATTTTCCGCACCTCAGCAGGATATAGACTGTGACGCTTCTGTTATACTTTGCGGAGCTAACGGAAAAATCATAAGCAATGATTCAAAATTAAGCGTTGTATATTTCGGCAATCTCCGCCACCCGAGCGGTGCGATAGTACATCAGGGCGATAATCTCACCGGAGCAGGTGAGGGTGATGATGAACAAATCATGATAGACATAAGCCGTCTGCCGTCCGATATATACAAGGTTGTATTTACCGTGAACATTTACGATGCAACCAAACGGGGTCAGCATTTCGGTATGATTGAAAATGCTTTCATAAGACTTGTTGATATGGAAAAAAACCAGGAAATATGCCGTTTCAATCTTTCCGAGAACTACAATAACATGACAGGTCTTGTGGTCGGTGAGATTTACCGTAAAGATAACGAGTGGAAATTTAACGCAATCGGACAGCCGGTAAGAGAAGCAAGCCGTCTGGATGCTCTTGTTTCACTTTACAGATAATTTTTTTAACGGAACAGTTATATAAAAAATACTGTTCCGTTCTTTTAAAAAAGGAGGTTTTTATTTATGGCAATCAATTTACAGAAAGGTCAGCGGTATGCGTTTGATAATACAATGAAACTTGCACTTGTAGGGCTTGGCTGGGATACTAACCGTTATGACGGCGGTTATGATTTTGACCTTGACGCTTCTGCGTTTCTTCTCGGTGAGAACGGAAAGCTTCTTTGTGATGAAGATTTTGTTTTCTATAACAATCTCAGTGGACGTGACGGTGCGGTAGTTCATACCGGTGATAATCTTACAGGCGAAGGTGAAGGTGACGACGAAGTAATAATTATCGATTTTGAAAAACTTCCGCCGGAAATCAGAAAAATTGCAATCTGTGTTACGATACACGAAGCGGAAGAACGCAGACAGAATTTCGGTCAGGTATCGAATGCGTATATACGGGTTGCGAAGATGCAGAATGAAAATGATACCGCCGGCGAAACAATACTACGTTTTGACCTTGAGGAAGAATTTTCAATCGAAACAGCACTTGTAGTAGCGGAATTCTATAACAGAAACGGTGAGTGGAAATTTAACGCAATAGGTTCAGGCTATCAGGGCGGACTTGCTTCAATAGTACGTTCATACGGTGGCGACGTTTAATAATTTAAATTAATATACTTACGGCATTAACAATCATACAGATAATAATTCCCGTAATAGTCGGGAGCAGGAAACTAAGGGCGGTCCATCTGAGACTGCCTGTTTCTTTTTTTATCGTCATGCAGGTGGTAGCACACGGAAAGTGAAAGAGAGTAAAAATCATCATACATAATGCGGTAGTGATATTCCAGCCGTGGGCTCTCAGAAGTTCGTGAATCTGTACGGTATCTGACATCTCAACAAGATTTCCCTGTGCGAGATACGCCATAAGTATTACCGGAAATACTATCTCGTTTGCAGGGAATCCGAGTATGAACGCAAGTAAAATAACGCCGTCGAGACCCATGAGTGAAGCGAAAGGGTCAAGAAAATCTGCGACTACCGCAAGAATCGTATTATCACGAACGTGTACGTTTGCAAAAATCCATATGATAAGCCCACACGGTACGGAAGCGGTACAGGCTCTTGCGAGTACAAAAACAGTACGGTCAAGTATCGAACGTATGAGTATTTTTATAAACTGTGGTTTTCTGTATGGTGGCAACTCCAGAGTGTAAGACGAGGCAACCCCTTTAAGTACTGTATGTGAAAGAAGTTTTGATATTAAAAGGGTCATGATTACGCCTGTTATTATCACAGCGAGCAGGATTAATGACGATAAAAAACTTCCGGACGTTACAAGAAACATTGTAATTATCATAATGATTGTGGGAAAACGTCCGTTACAGGGGACGAAACTGTTAGTAATAATCGCTATTAACCGTTCCCGTGGTGAATCTATAATCCGGCAACCTGTCACACCACAGGCATTACAACCAAATCCCATAGCCATAGTGATAGCCTGTTTACCGCAGGCGTTCGCACATCTGAAGCAGTGGTCAAGATTGAAAGCTATTCTCGGCAGATACCCTAAGTCTTCAAGCAGTGTGAACATCGGAAAAAAAATCGCCATAGGCGGTAACATTACCGATACAACCCACGCAACTACTTTATAAATCCCCTGTATAAGTACATCATTAAGTAATGGCGGTGCATTTATTTTACTAAGTCCGTCTGACATCATATCACCAATCCGGAAAAGAAACGTTCCGAGTAAATCGGACGGATAGTTAGCACCTGTAATAGTAATCCACAGAACCACCCCGAACAGAATTATCATTACCGGAATGCCGATACTCCTGCTGAGGAAAATTTTATCAAGTCTTTGGTCACGTAAATATGGGGATGTATTTGTATAACTTACTGTTTTTACGGTAATTTCAGATGCTTTTCTTATAGTTGCGGAAATAATTTCATCAGATATTTTTTCCGGAGTGAATCCGTTTTCCGTAAGTGATGTTTTTATCCGGTAGATTTCCGGAAAGTCTGCGAATCTGATATTTTCGTAAACTTCCGCTTTTTCAAGAAATGAGGTATTATTTTCAAGGATACGCATTGCGACGGTTTCCGGTGGGAGTTTATGTAAAGAGTTTCCGATAATACCGGAGATTTCAGAAACGGCGTCTCTGATTTTTTTGTTTAACGGAATTTCGGTACATGATTTTACAGTATCTCCGGTGATACACTTGTAAAGACATTCAAGCAGATTGTCAAGACCCTTTCCGTCACGAGCGGTTACGCCGACAACGTACACACCTAAAATCTGACTAAGTAAATTGAGGTTTATATTTATACCTTTGGATTCCGCCTCATCGAGCAGGTTTACACATATTATAGTTTTCGGGGATACTTCGGTTATCTGTATGACAAGATTCAGATTTCTTTCAAGGCACGTCGCATCGCAGACGACGATTACTGCATCAGTTTCCGTAAAGTAAATGTAATCGCTTGCTGTAGTTTCTTCTGCGGAACTGTTACGGAGCGAGTACATACCGGGTATATCGGCAAGCGTAATCTGAATATCTTTATACTCAAAAAAACCCTCCGCACTTGATACCGTTTTCCCTGACCAGTTACCGGTATGCTGATTCATACCTGTAAGGGCATTGAATACCGTTGATTTCCCGACGTTCGGATTTCCGGCGAGTGCGACGTGATATTTATTGTTTTCCATTACATCACCTCCAATATATTATATAATAATATGCGGTATGTAATGAAAAAAATTCCACGTACATATTATACGCAGAATTTTCAGATATATTAACAATTATATAATTTTTCAGCCATTTCTGAAATTACGTCTTTTATCTCAAGATTTGCGGTAAACTTTTCCGGTATGGCATTGATACCGAGGTATGCACCGATAATGTTTCCTGTAACCGCACCTGTAGAATCGCTGTCGCCGTTATGATTTACCGATACTATAACAGCTTTTTCAAAATCTTTATCGTACTTTAACGCACAGTATACCGCTATTGCAAGGGTTTCCTCCGCAACCCACCCCTCGCCGAGTTGATGGATTGCATCGAGAGCAGGTATATTTTTTCCGGCGAGTTCGACGGCAAGGGTCATAAGTTCGCAGAAATAATCAATGTATTCAAAATTGGTAAAAAGTTTTCTTGTATGGGAAATGCTGTCATTAACCGCATCTTTCAAAGTCATATCTGTATGCGAGATAAGGTTTATAATGTGTGCGAAACACGCCGACGGTATATAGCCGAGTTCGTGACCGTGTGTGATTGCCGACGCTTCAGCGGAAATCAAATCGGTCTGAGATATTTTAGTTGTATCTTTAAAGAAGAGACCGACTGGTGCGACACGCATTACGCCACCGCAACCTTTGCTGTCATTTATCGGATTTTTTACCGTACCCATTTTACCGGAAGCGATAGCATTAAGGCACGTAAAACCGGGAGCCCGTCTTTGCCATAATTCCGGAACGTCCATAAGCTACGAAGAAAGTAATGAACGGATTTTTGATTTTGTTTCATATCCGCAGTTTTGAGTTATGAACCATTCTTTATAGCAGTCGTATATTGATTGTATGTAAGAACCTTCAGAAGCACCGAGCAGGAGACCATTTGCAGTAAAAAGGGTCATCTGGGTATCGTCGGATATAATCGCCTTATTGTTTCTGAGTTCGTATTCTGTTATACCGTTTTCACCATAATGACCGAAAATTTCTTTTTCACGAAAAAATTCTACAGTATAGCCGAGAGCATCACCGACAGCACCGCCGATAAGACAGCCTTTGTATTTATCCAGCATATCCATTATAGAAAAACCTTCCTTGATATTTTTTCATTTAACAAATCGTAATCATCCACATATCGAAGAATTGAGGGCTTATTTATATTTTCACATTCAGGACATGAAAGCATAATTTCTGATGTATTATCTGTTTTATGCATATCCGAACCACATTTTTTACATATGTGAGTATAATGTTTGATACAGTAATAATCAGATTTCAAATCATCTTCCATAACATAAGGCGGAGCAGGTTTATTGGAATCTTTCGGGGCGTATAGATTAAGTGCCCGTTCTAAAGACCAGTTACCGCATTGGCAGGTATACAGACATTGTGCAATATCTACCACTAAATTATCCCGACTTAAAAAAATATTTTTCCATTTATCGCCGTAAATGCCATTTTTTATATTTTCTACAGTTTGTTTGTATGAATAAGAATGTAACTTACCATAACCTAAAAGTATATTATACTGATGTTCACATTTTTTACAACGAAACTCATAAACAAGTGCCATAATTTCATCTCACAGACTTTGTAAAAAATAAATTCCACAAACGTTATAGTTTGTGGAATTTTAAAGTGACCCGTACGGGAATCGAACCCATGATTCCGCCGTGAAAGGGCGATGTCTTAACCGCTTGACCAACGGGCCTTATATATGGTAGCGGCAGTAGGATTTGAACCAACGACCAATCGGGTATGAACCGAGTACTCTAGCCAACTGAGCTATGCCGCCATATTTGACGTCGTTGCTGTTACTGCCTTACGACTTAATTATTATAGCACGTGTTTCCGGAAAAGTCAATAGGAAAACCGAAAAAATTTTATTTTTGTAGGGAATTATAAAATAATGATTATTTATATCAGATAAACTGTTGTAATAGTACAATAAAATTTTCCGGTTTTTGATTTTCGGTTTCAAATATGTTATAATGATAGAAAATTTTACAATAAGAGGAATATATATGACTCAGAAAGAACATTACAGAATACGGAATGAAATTGAAGATACTGTAAAAGAAGAAAATATTAATCGTCGGAAGTTTCATGAGGTATCAAAATTTTCCTATGAAAATATTCTCCGGAAATTTTACTATACATTTTTTGAACATAATGAAAAAATTGATTTGTCGTATGCGTGGTTGAGATTACGTAAAAGTCTTAAAAATTCAGATATAGTACGTCTGAAATATGATGATACCGATATTGATTCTATGAAAAGTCTTATACCGGATTATTCGGACGATAAAAAATGTTACGGAATAGTTGCGGACGGCTGGGTATATGAGGGTGAAATTTCTGAAATTCTGACCGCTTTTTCTGAAATTTATTTTGTGACGGATTTCTATATTGTATCAAAAAAATTTGACTGGGTTGTAGTAAACTGCGAGGATGGTGAATGTATATGGCGTGTAAGTTCAGAAAAATATTAAATATTGTGTCAGTTTGTTTAGTGATAATTCTGACAGGTTGCGGAAAGATTGAAAATGAAGTCAGTCCGGAAAGTTCTGTGGAAAGCGATATGGATAAAATAATTTTCTATGCAACTATTTTACATAACTATCAGGAAGAAAAATATACGGATTCAGATATTAAGTATTATTTTGTTGTGCAGAATGACGGAACGGTCTGGACTATGGAAAATAATTGTAATTATGAGTTCACAAGGAAATTCGACAGCCGGGACAGTTCAGCGTGGGAACTTGCTGACCACCTCGAAAATATCGGAAGTCTTTCGGCGGAAGATACACAGAAATTATCTGAATATATTTCCAGAATAGATGTCACAAGCGAAGATTATGACAGTTTACGTGATGACGGTAGCAACCCCGATGTTATCGACAGTTTTTACTATACCTATAAATGTCCGGTATCTGACGTTGAAAAATGGTTTACTATCATAGAAGCCGGTTCAGATTCTGGAGATTTTTACAAGACTTATGACGAAAATGCACTTTCCGCAGTCAGACTTATTGAAAGTAGTCAGCTTTTCGTCGACTGGAAAGAAAAAATAAACCGGATAAATTAAAGACATTTCCACGCCGGAAATGCCTTTTTTTGTGTGTATTAACTTTTATCACGCTGTCGGAATACCGCCGACGCAGAAAGTCCGGCAAGTAATGCGACTGTTATTCCGGCAGATGCGGAAGTCATTCCTCCGGTGAATACGCCTAAAAAACCGTCCTTGTCGATAGCTTTTCTGACACCCTCCGCTAAAAGATTTCCGAAACCCATAAGCGGTACTGATGCACCTGCTCCGGCGAAGTCAACAAGGGGTTTGTATATACCGAGTGCGGAAAGTATAACTCCGGTAACTACAAAACTTGTCAGAATCCTTGCCGGTGTTAGTTTTGTATAGTCGATTAAAAGCTGTCCGATAGCACATATTATACCGCCTACCAGAAACGCTTTTAATAAAGTCCATAATATCATAAAAATCAGTCCTTTCTGAGATGTACGAGATGTGCGATAGTCGGGATTGATTCGCCCTGCTGTAGTGACATAGGGGACATCAATGCACCGGTAGCGATAAACAGTATATTTTTTGCAGTATTATTTTCAAGCATAGGCAGAAAATATCCACATAAAACGCTCGCACTGCACCCACACCCTGAACCTCCGCAATGTGTATCCTGTTTTTCGTTGTCGAAAATAAGACAGCCACAATCCTGATGTTGTGCGGATATATCGATATTCTGTTTCTGTAAGAACTCAATTAGTAATCGGCTACCGACTATTCCTAAATCTCCGGTAACTATGAAATCATAGTCTTCCGGAACTGTACCGGTTGCATTAAGATAACGTTGTATAGTACCGGCAGCCGCAGGAGCCATAGCACTACCCATATTATTTATGTCATTAACTCCCATATCGGTGATGTTGCCGATACACCCACCAACTACTTTTATAGTACCGTTTGTATCGGAAACTACTACCGCACCCGATGCGGTACAAGTCCACTGTGCAGTAGGTGTACGCTGTCCGCCATACGACAGCGGAAATCTGAACTGTCTTTCAGCGGTGGAGAAGTGCGAAGACGTAACAGCTACCGCACGTTTTGAAACTTTATTATCCGTAAGCAGTGACGATATTATAAGACCCTCCGCCATAGTCGAACACGCACCGTATATACCTAAAAAAGGGATTTCAAGTTCTCGCAGACCGTAAGTAGAACCGATACACTGATTTATCAAGTCGCCTGAACATATTATATCAATGTCTTCTTTGGTAATACCAGCTTTACGTATGGCGAGGCTTACCGCTTCAAGTTGGAAACGGCTTTCCGCTTTTTCCCACGAATCTTTACCGAAATGACTGTCTTCTATTATCTCGTCGAAATATTTTCCTAAATTTCCCTCCCCCTCTTTCTGACCTACTACAGATGCGTAACTTTCAATTTTAACCGTATCGGGAATTATGAAAACTCCCCTTGAAATGTATTCAGCCATAAAAAAACCTCCGTTAAATAACATGATATTATTGTTACACGGAGGCATAATTATATTACTGGAAAATTGCACTTATTACGGGAATCGCCACACTGAAACCTAATGCGATAAGTAATTGATTTGAGGTAAGCGAAACAGTTTCAAATACTGTCTGTAACGGTGGGAACATTACCGCTAATGCCAACGCTCCGACAGATACAAGTACAGCGAGTACGAGTTTTATGTTATTGAAGAATTTTATTCTGAATATCGATTTTGTTTCCGATTTACATTCAAAGACGTGAATTAACTGCGATACTACAAGCGTTATCAGACCGGCAGTACGTCCGGCTTCGATAGTTCCGCCGGTATGCATAGTAACGGCAAATGATGCAAGAGTTGAAAGACCTATGAATACACCACGGAAAATAATTTTACCCATAAGACCATCTGAAAAAAATCCCTCTGTAGATTTTCGGGGAGGTTTTGTCATGATGTCATCTTCTGGCGGTTCAAGACCTAATGCGATAGCCGGTAAACCATCCGTCACGAGATTTACAAGAAGAATCTGTACCGGTAAAAGTACTATCGGCATACCCATTAAGATTCCGAGAAACATTGTAAGAACTTCGCCTATATTACATGATAACAGATACCGGACAAATTTTCTTATATTCGAGTATACACATCTTCCCTGCTCCACCGCATTAACAAGAGTAGCTAAATTATCGTCAAGGAGAATAACGTCTGCGGCTTGTTTCGTAACGTCCGTACCGGTAACGCCCATTGCTACGCCTACATCAGCTTCTTTTATAGCCGGTGCATCGTTGACACCGTCGCCTGTCATGGTCACTATTTCCCCACGACGTTTGAAACTTCTTACTATTCTTAATTTATGTATGGGTTCAACTCGTGCGAATACCGTATATTTATGTATTTCCCTGTCAAGTTCAGCATCAGAAAGTTTATCAAGTTCCGCACCTGTCATAGCCTTACCACCTTTCAGCAGACCCGCTTTTTTGGCTACAGCTACAGCAGTATTGATATGGTCGCCGGTAATCATGACCGTTTTTATTGAGGCGTTAGAACATTTTCTTATAGCGGTTTTCGCTTCTTCACGTGGTGGGTCAATCATGCCGGAAAGTCCGAGGAATACAAGATTAGTTTTCTGAGGGTCGAAAGTATCGGAAATGCAGTAAGCTAATGCGAGAACTCTTAACGCCTTATCGGACATATCTATAACTTTTTCCGAAATTTCCCTTTTTATTTTAGGTGTGAGGGTTTTTATGTTGCCGGATTCGTCCATATATTGCGTACATCTCGGTACTATCACTTCTTCCGCACCTTTGAAGTATATTCTTTTTTCCGAGTTGACGGAACAGTGTACCGCCATGAAACGTGTTTCACTGTCAAATGGGTATTCATCGAGTTTACGGAAAGATATTTCAAGCGATTCTTTAGTAATACCGGCTTTCGCACCTGCGATAAGTAACGCTATTTCCGTAGGGTCACCGGTAACCTGCCACTCACCTTTACCGGTAAGATTTCCACGGCTTCGACTTTTCGGCTGTTTCGCTGTACTTATGGTAGCGGTAGAACATAATACCCCACATCTTAACGCCTCGGAAAGTGATTTTTCATTCTGCGGATTTACTGCAATATTTTCCCTGCCCTTGGTCAGACCACCATTTATACGGTAACCCATACCGCTGAAGTAATAACTTTCACCGACAGTAGATATTTCCGTGACAGTCATTTTGTTTTCCGTTATAGTACCTGTTTTGTCTGAACATATTACAGATGCACAACCAAGAGTTTCGACACTATGCAATTTATTGACAAGTGCCTTTTGTTTCAACATACGGTTTACAGCGAGAGCGAGAGCGATTGTAACGGTTGCTGGCAGACCTTCAGGGATAGCGGCTATAGCTATGGTAATACCAGTCATGAGCATTTCAAATACATCTTCACCACGGAGTACACCGGCGACGAATACGGCAACGCATACAACAAGGCATATTATAGCAACTACCTTTCCGAGTTCCGCAAGACGTTTTTGCAGAGGTGTCATTTCCTTGTCTATATCCGATAACATTTCCGAAATCCTGCCCATCTGTGTACGCTTACCGGTTGCGATTACTTTCGCACGGCATACGCCTTTAGTAGCAGACGTACCGCAATAAACAATATTGTCCTTGTTCAGTGAATTGTCGGTATCGTTAGTCAGACCTGCTATTTTTGCTACCGCTTCCGATTCGCCGGTAAGAATAGCCTCATCTGCGAAAAATCCAAAAGATTTAAGTATAACGCAATCGGCAGGTATTCTGTCACCGGCTTCAATCTCTATTACGTCATCTACCACAAGTTCGGAGGCATCAATTTCTTTTAAATTGCCGTCCCTGTAACATTTTGCGGTAGGCGAAGTCATAGATTTGAGAGCCTCTAAAGTGTGTTCTGTTCTATACTCCTGTATGAATCCGAGTATCGCATTGAGCAGGACTATAAGAATAATGGTCACGGCGTCGGATATTTCCCCGAGCAGTACCGATATGACGGTAGCACCAAGCAAAATCATTACCATAACGTCCTTGAACTGATTGAAGAAAATCATCACCGGACTTGTTTTCTTTCCGCTTTCGAGTACGTTTTTACCGTCTTCTTTAAGTCGTGCGGATGCTTCTTTTTCCGTAAGACCCATAATATCACCCTTTCAGCTGTTATTGATTCGTCATTACAGAATATGAACACATCCGGACAAATATGCATAATGCACAAAAAATATCTTTTTCGACAAGGTTCTATTGTAAGTAACAAATAAAATTTAAAAAATGTATCATTTTTCTCTTGACATTTGTAGTAATATGTGTTACAATGAAAAAAATTGAGAGTGCAAATAACTTCGCACTCCCTATGTATTTTTATTTATCTTGTTTATCTTGAGACTTTTTCTTTTTCTTTGCTTGTTTTACTTTAGCGAGTTCAATCTTTTTATTCGCTTCAATTGTTTTAATTTTGATCTTTTTGTCTGCCTTAATCCGAGCAATTTCAATCTTTTGGTCGGATTTGATTTTCGCCTTGCTCATAGGTTTTGTGACAAGTAATATGATGCTTACAATTAATGTGATGCCAATAATCCAAAGGATAAGATTGGGATTTGCTTCTTCGATTGTCTCAGGAATTGCAGTCGATAATGATGCTAGGAGTTTGCAGATTAGAATTTTAATCATATAAATTTTTGATTCCTTTCTTTTAAATTTGTTTTTAGTTCTGCTTATTAAGTAAGCGCTTAGATGTTCGTTTTTTACATGTTAGTTCACCTCTCGCAATAGTGATATTGTATTCCTGACCGCTTTTTTGCACTACCTCCCGTATTCTACTTTTGATTATAACTCTATTTTTTTGGGTTGTCAAGTGCTTTTATAAAATTTTATATATTTAACATTTAAGTAAACGTAAAAATTAAAGCTGATGTATTCCATACACCAGCTTTTTTGTTATATTGTTTAAGTTATACCCAGTCCGAAACTTATTGAAAGTGCGGTATTCACTTTATTCATGGAAATAAAATCGAGTTCCCCCATTTTATCCTTGAGGCGTTTTTTATCTAAAGTGCGGATTTGTTCAAGAAGAACGATACTATCCTTAGCGAGCCCGCACTTATCCGCTTGTACTTCTATATGTGTCGGAAGATGTGTCTTGTCACGCTGACTTGTTATAGCGGCGGCGATAACCGTCGGACTGTGTTTGTTTCCGACATCGTTCTGGACAATAAGTACTGGTCTTATACCGCCCTGCTCCGAGCCTACAACCGGGCTTAGGTCAGCATAATAAATTTCTCCCCGTTTTACAGACATATTATTCACTCCCTGTGTTGAATTTTTTTCTGATACTATTATTAACGGATTTATTTATTATATTCTGTCAGGGGGTAAAATGTTTTTTGATTTTTCAGAGGAGTTCAAGTAAATCGGGAAAAATCTGTATACTTCTTTCAAGTATGCCGTTCATGAGGGCTATGGCGATACCGTAATTGGTAAAGGGGATACCCTGATTGACAGCGGACTGCATACGTGACATCACTTCACGTTGATTAAGCATACAGCCACCGCAATGTATTATTAAATCAAAATCAGAAAGATTTTCCGGAAAGTCGATACCAGACGAAAGACTTATATTCAGATTTTTTCCGGTAAATTTTTTAAGCAGAGCAGGTAATTTAATACTGCCGATGTCACCGCATTGTCTGTGATGCGTACAGCCTTCCGAAATCAGAATATTATCGCCGTCATGTAACGTACGTATTGCCGACGCACCTTTTACCGCAGTTTCCAGAAATCCTTTATAGCGTGCCATAAGAATGGAAAATGATGTCAGGGGGATATTTTCCGGTACAATCTTACTGACGTATCCGAAAGCCTGACTGTCGGTAATAACCAGTACGGGAGCAGGAAATTTTTTAAGAGTTTCCGTTAACTGAAATTCTTTCGTCACTACCGCAACAGCATCTGAATCGAGTATATCACGGATAGTCTGTTGTTGTGGGAGTATAAGCCGTCCTTTAGGTGCGGAGGAATCTATAGGAGTTACGAGAATTACGACATCTTCCGGATTTATCAAATCGCCGACTATATGTTTTTCGGATTCAGATATTTTTATTGATGCTATTTTTTCTTTGAGTTCATTTATATTGTATTTGGTCAATGCACTTACACATATTTCATTTATACCGCATTGTATATTATTCCGAATATCGCACTTGTTATAAGCTATCAGATAGGGAATATTTTTAGATTTAAATAATCTGATAAGTTCGTTATCGTAATTTGTAATACCTGTAATACAATCTACTACGAGAACAGCAATATCTGTTTTATTAAGAATACGTTTGGTCGTACCAATTCGCTTTTCACCGAGTATACCTGAATCGTCAAAACCGGCGGTATCGGTAATCACTACCGGTCCGAGTGGGAGAAGTTCCATAGTTTTAGATACTGGGTCTGTAGTAGTACCCTTTATATCTGATACAACGGAAATCTCCTGACCTGTCACCGCATTTACAAGACTTGATTTCCCTGCGTTCCTTTTACCGAAAAATCCGATATGTATTCTTTCACCGGAGGGGGTATTATTAAGAGACATAAAAAATACTCCTTTCAGAAAATACGGACAGTCTTTTTTTTCGACTGTCCGGATAGTTTAAATTATTATATTCTCGCAACGCCGGTATCACGTGCGGATTGTGCTACTGCCTTAGCTACCGCCTGTGCTACAGACTTATCCAGTACGCTTGGAATAATATAATCGGGTGCGAGTTTGTCATCAGTCACGAATGAAGCAATAGCTTTTGCGGCGGCTATTTTCATAGCGTCGTTTATATCACTTGCCCGTACGTCTAATGCACCTCTGAAGATACCAGGGAATGCGAGTACGTTATTAATCTGATTAGGATAATCGCTTCTGCCCGTACCTACTACCACCGCACCGGCTTCAATAGCATCTTCCGGCATAATTTCGGGGGTAGGGTTTGCCATAGGGAAAATAATAGGGTCTTTCGCCATGGATTTTACCATATCTTTTGTCAGACAGTTCGGAGCGGATACGCCTATAAATACATCTGCCCCCTTGATTACCTCGGCGAGTGTACCTTTTCTTAAATGTTTGTTGGTGATTTCCGCCATTTCCTCTTTTACAGGGTTCATATCTTCCGTACGTCCCTTGTATATCGCACCTTTACGGTCGCACAGTACAACGTCTTTCAGACCCATTGAAATGAGAAGTTTTATTATTGCGATTCCTGCCGCACCTGCTCCGCTTGTAACAACCCGTATATCGTCGATATGTTTTCCCGTAAGTTTCAGAGCGTTCAGCATAGCGGCAAGAGTTACTACCGCCGTACCGTGCTGGTCGTCATGGAAAATCGGTATATCACAGCATTCTTTGAGTCTCTTTTCTATCTCAAAACATCTCGGAGCGGAAATATCTTCAAGATTCACACCACCAAATGAACCGGCAAGAAGTCTTACCGTATTTACTATATCGTCTACCGATTTTGAACGCACGCATAACGGTATAGCATCCACATCACCGAAAGCCTTGAATAAAGCACATTTCCCCTCCATAACCGGCATACCTGCTTCCGGTCCTATGTCACCAAGTCCGAGTACAGCAGTACCGTCTGTGACTACTGCGACGAGGTTTGAACGTCTTGTAAGGTCGTAACTCTTGAGTACGTCCTTCTGGATTTCAAGACAAGGTTGTGCGACACCCGGCGTATATGCAAGTGACAGGTCTTCCGTAGTTTCAAGCGGTGCACGACATACAACTTCTACTTTACCTTTCCATTCATAATGTTTTTTAAGCGATTCTTCAGCGTAATTCATTTTCAATATATCCTTTCGCAAAAATAACAGCGAAAAACCATAAAATGCACGGCTTTCCGCTGATAGTCAGTTATTTTCAGAAATCAATCTGTGCGATAAACTGTTTCAGAGTATCAGCACTCTTACGGAGTTTTTCAAGTTCTTCTTCAAGGAGTGGTGGGTTTACCTCTCCGGCGATACCGTGACCGTTTACAACGCATGGCAGTGAAAGACATACATCATCAATACCGTATCTGCCGTGTGTGAGTGTGGAAACAGTAAGTATATTATTGGCATTGCGGATAATGGTTTCACAGATTTTGTTTACGGAAAGGGCGATAGCGTAGAAAGTAGCACCTTTTCTCTTGATAACCTCGCCACCTGCCATACGTACATTTTTTTCTATAGCGTCTGTGTCGAGTTCTTCGAGTGAACGACCGGTTGAAGTCCAGTAATCGAACATATTCATACCGCCGATGTTTGTAGTAGACCACGGAACAAATGATGTATCACCATGTTCGCCGAACATATACGCATGAATACTTTTCGGACTGATACAAGCCTTTTCCGCAAGATCTGAGCGAAGTCTTGCACTGTCGAGGATAGTACCCGAACCGATAACCTGTGAGGGTTTGAGGTCAGTACACTGGAGTATAGCGTATGTAAGAATATCAACAGGATTACTTACTACAACGTAGATTGCCTCCGGAGCGATTTTAGCAACGTTCGGCATAACCTGCTTTATGATGTTTACGTTGTTCTGCATCAGGTCAAGTCTGGACTGTCCCGGTTTTCTGCCCATACCGAGAGTTACGACAACGATATCTGAACCGGCTATATCGTCGTATGTACCGTCTGTGATGTCGAGATTGTGAGCGAATGAGATACCATGGCGTATATCCATCGCCTCACCTTTTGCCTTAGCTTCGTTGATGTCGACGAGAACGACATCGGAGCAGGTACCATGTACTGCGAAAGTGTAAGCGATTGTTGCACCTACATTACCAGCACCGAGAACGGAAATTTTACTACCTTTATTATCTTTCATAGGATTGATAGCCTCCATAAAAAAATTTTTCGCATACGAGATACGAATTTATAGACAATTCTATTATTGCATTTAAATCAGAAAATATCTTGTATATTTATAAGTATGTAGTAATTATTGTAGAACTTCACAATGGGGTAGGTTATTTAATGTGT
>JAIDCY010000121.1 GCA_029055625.1 Ruminococcus sp.
ATATATAATTGTAAAAAAGCTTTTATAAATATTTTTAAAGATATATATAATAGACTTTAATGAAAATAAATTCCGGTTTATTTTTGAATGATAGTCAACAGTAAACCGGAATTTTTTTATAGAAAGGAGGTTTCAATTATGGATAACAAATCAGCATTTAATGTAAGCCAGTACGACGATAACGTAAGAAAAGTTATACCGTTCTATGACGAGATATACAATCAGATTTTTGACGTTATACGTACATATTACGCACAGAATGAAGAAAAGTCATACAGCGTACTTGATACAGGTTGCGGAAGCGGTAGTTTTGCGGTAAGGGCATACGAAGAACTTAAAATATCGGAAATGGTTTTGTGTGACCCATCAGAGAAGATGTTATCAGATGCACAAGATAAACTCCGTGACAGAAACTGTATATACCGGTGTATAGGTTCGGAGAATCTCGACTATACGGAAAAATTTGATATTGTAGTTGCGATACAGTCGCACCACTATTTCAGCCGTGAAATGCGTGAACGTGCGGTTATGAACTGTTTCAGGGCATTAAAATCCGGTGGGATATTCATATATACGGAGAATACCGCACCGTTTTCTGAAACCGGAAAAAATATTATTCTTCAACGTGTAGAGAACTTTGGTATAAATGCCGGACGTAATCAGGAGGAAGTAAAATCACATTCCGCGCGGTATAACGTGGAATATTTTCCGCTGAATATCGCCGAACATCTCGGACTTCTCAGAAAGACAGGCTTTGAAACGGCGGAAATTTTCTGGCATTCGTATATGCAGAGCGGATTTTATGCAATAAAGCCAAACAGTTATACAAGCGGTACTGCAAAAGTATATTATGAATATTACGAGGACGAACAGGGTTATTTGCTTGAATATATAGATAGTAAAACAGATAATTTTGTAATTCCCGACCAGATAAACGGAATTGACGTAAAAGGTTTTAGTGATATTGAGGATTTTAATGACAGAATCGGCGAAAGGATTACACTAAGTGAAAATAATAAATATTTCCTCCTGAAAGATGATGTGCTTTTTTCACGTGACGGAAAAAAAATCTTTATATACAACAGGAAAGAGCATGACAGTTATATTATTCCGTCTGGGGTGGAGGAAATAGAACCCTCTGCATTTTCCGGCTTTGGTCTGAAAAGCATAGTAATCTCAGAGGGTGTGAAACGTATATATCAATATGCCTTTGCGTGTTGCAAAAATGTTGAAAGAATATATCTTCCATCAAGTCTGGAAATGGTTTCGTTGAAAACGTTCTATTTTTTCGGAAATGGTAATTTAAAGGTATTTTATGGCGGTACTCCGGAACAGTGGCAGAAAATAGACTTTGCTTTCGGAAATTTTGAGGTTATAAATTTATATATTCACTGTAATTCGCCCGTTCCAGACATAGACGAAAACGGCAATATTATTTTTAAAGAAAGGGCTTGAGTAAATGAAAAACGGTATAACACCAAATCCGGACAGAATTTTTCCCGTACCGGATTGTGATACGGTAACTTACGTAAAACCTACTATAAAGAATCCGGCTATAATAGTAGGAGATTTCACATATTTCAGTGATGTTGATTTTGAAAAGCACGTAACGCATCATTACGGATTTTATGGCGATAAACTAATAATAGGGAAATTCTGTCAGATAGCGTCTGGCGTGGAGTTCGTCATGAACGGTGCTAATCATCAGATAAATGCAGTTTCGACGTATCCGTTTTACATAATGGAGGGCTGGGAGCAGGATATCCCACCGCTTACGGAAATGCCATACAAGGGGGATACGGTGATAGGTAACGATGTATGGATAGGTCAGAACGTAACAATTTTATCGGGTGTACGTATCGGTGACGGTGCAATAATCGGTATGAACAGCGTTGTCGGAAGTGACGTACCACCATATACGATAGTTGCCGGAAATCCTGCACGTACTATAAGAAAGCGTTTCGATGACGAGTTAATACAGCTGATGCTTGAATTTCGCTGGTGGGATAAGAGTATTGAAGAAATAAATAGTCTGATACCGATTTTGTCGTGTAGTGACCTTGAAAAAGTAAAATCTGAAATAAAAAGATATAGGAGTTGATAATATAAATATTATACCTGAATATTTTAATATAGGAGATATACAAAAAATATCGCCGATAAATACCGGACACATCAATAAAACGTATCTCATAGAATCCGGAGCAGGTAAATATATAATGCAGTCGCTTAACGGAAATATTTTCCGGAATCCGCAGAAAGTAATGCAGAATATCGGTAAGATTGAAACATCTTTCCGAAATTCCGGACAGGATATAGTAACAATACCGGAATATATTACGGCAGACGGTAAAAATTACGTTGAATTCGGTAACGAAGTATGGCGTATGTACAGATATACGGAGCAGGAAGATTTACCGTCAGACAGGGATTATCTTACAGGTTATGCATTCGGCAAGTACATAAATATTATAAATAAAGATATCGTACTTGATAATACTATTGAAAACTTTCATAATTTTGAGATGTACTATAACAGACTCCCAGCCGGTACGGAGAAATATTTTGACGGTCTGAGGGATAAGCTCCGTATTTTCGACGATATACCGGAAAGAAACGTACATAACGATGCGAAAACGGATAATATTATATTTGGTCAGAAGATAACAGTCATTGACCTTGACACGTCCATGAAGGGATATATTGCGATAGATTACGGCGATATGATACGTTCAGCAGGTACGGAGAATATCGAGGAACTGACACGAGGTTTTGCCGACGGTCTCGGTGATTTACTCACTCCGGCGGAAAAGGATTCCTTATATTACGGTATATTGTACGTAACCGGTGAGCTTGCTATGAGGTATATTATTGATTCCGTTTCCGGAAGACGTTATTTTAATACGAAAACGCCCACACAGTGCAGAAAACGTGCGGTAGATTTAATGAAACAGCTTGAATATTATGAAAATAATACCGGTATAAAAAATATTATCCGGAAAGCGTTCTGATATGTATTGACTTTTTGGTTCATAAGTGATAGAATATAATTAAAAGATACGTTTTAAAAAAATTTGTATCGGAGAGAGGAATTTATCATGAACAGATTAAAAAAATTGACCGCCTTGCTGTCAGTAGCGGTTATGGCGGTATCGGCTGTTCCTGCATCTTTCGGAACGGTCGGAAATCCTGTCACAGCGGTAGCCGTCGACGATAACAATGATGACTGGTTACACGCAGAAGGTAGCAGACTTTATGACATGAACGGTAATGAAGTGTGGCTGACGGGTGCGAACTGGTTCGGACTTAACTGTATCGAGTATTCACCGCATTATCTTTACGCCGGAGATATCGACGATATGTTACAGGAAGTCGCCGACAGAGGAATAAATGTCATACGTTTCCCGATTTCAACGGAACTTATTCTTTCATGGATGAACGGTACACCATTCCAGATAAGTGCCGGAGGTATGCAGGCTGTATTCAATCCGCCGGTAGACCAGGACGACGGAAACGGTGGTATCGTCGAGGCAGGACGTTATGGCAACCTCAACAAGGACTTCGTCGAATCCGACGGTAAAACGTTAATAACAAGTGACCGTGGATTTGATATAATACTTGATAAGTGCAAGAAGTACGGTATCAAGGCGTTTATTGATATACACAGTCCGCACGCTGATAACTCCGGACACAACTATAACTTATGGTATGGTAAGGAAACGACATCAGATGGTACAATGGTTACTACTGAACTTTGGCAGGAATCGCTTGTATGGTTGGCGGAAAAGTATAAGAATAATGATACACTTTTAGGTTATGACCTCAAGAACGAACCACACGGAAAGGGTCAGGAAGGTGATAAGGCGGCGAAGTGGGACGGTTCTACCGACGAGAACAACTGGGCATATGCCGCTACAAACTGTGCGGAAGCGATACTTGACGTACACCCTAATGCACTTATATTTATAGAGGGTGTTGAACAGTCCATGAGTGGTGCATTACCTGGTGACTACTGGGGAATGGGTGACAGGCGTGATAATTCACCATATATCGGTGCATGGTGGGGCGGTAACTTCCGTGGTGCGAGAGAATATCCGATAGTACCGAAACAGGGAACAAGTCAGATAGTTTATTCCCCACACGATTACGGACCGTCAGTATATGCTCAGACGTGGTTTGCGAAAGACTTCACCACACAGACTTTACTTGATGACTACTGGTACGATACATGGGCATACATCAACGCCGAGGACATCGCACCGGAGCTTATAGGTGAGTGGGGCGGACATATGGACGGTGCGGAAAATCAGAAGTGGATGGAGTTACTCCGTGACTACATGATAGAACATCATATAAACCATACGTTCTGGTGTCTGAATACCAATTCCGGCGATACCGGCGGATTATGGAAGAATATTTCATGCGGACAGTATGCCGGTTCTACAAAAATCGACTGGGAAGAAGAAAAGTACGCACTTATGGAAAAATCCCTGTGGCAGACGCAGGAAACCGGAAAATATATCGGTCTCGACCACCAGAAAGCACTCGGAAATAACGGTCTTTCACTGAATGAATTCTATACAAGTTACGCTACTACGGAGGGAAGCAATCTTGACGGCGGAACGGTACTTGATAAAGCCGGAAAACCGGTAGATTCCGGCAGTGCCGGAACGACCACAAAGCCAACTGGTACTACCACAACCGCTACAACATCTTCAGCCGGAACTACTACAACAACGACTACAGCAGAAAATACTTCCACCGGTGAAATATTATTATACGGTGATGCCAATGAAGACGGTGATGTATCACTTGCAGATGCCGTACTTATCATGCAGTCGCTGGCAAATCCGAACGAAGAGAAGTATAAACTTTCTGAACAAGGTACGAAGAATGCAGATGTTGTCGGTAATGGCGACGGCGTAACCAGTGGTGACGCTCTTGGAATACAGCTTCTTATTATAAATCTTGTGGATTCTCTCCCGTTAGACCAGCTCCCATAAAAAAACATAAGGACGTTTTTTATAGAAACGTCCTTTTTTTGTGTGATATGATTTCATGCGGGATAATAGAAATCAAGTAACAGTTCAACCACAAGCGAGTAAGATTTTATACCGTCGGGGCGACCGTTTGCCTTTATATTGGTATCAATTGCGTTAGTGGATACTGTACTGACTGTCTCGGTAGGTATTACCTCTTTTTCCACATTTTCCTCCCAGTAGTTATCCGGCATGAACCTGAACCAGTCACGGCGGACTTTATCGGAAACAGTATCCGTTAAATGAAACGCTCCGGAAATGTTCTGATTGTATATTTCGTTATGTACATACTCCAGAGCGGAAAGATAACCGGAATACTGAAAATCCGGGTCATTACTGCATTGAGTGGTAGCATAGAAAGATATAAAATTAGCTTCGTCCTCCTGTATGAAACCTTTCAGGTGGGAATATTCATGACATACCGTTTCCGGAAGATTTGTACGGCACATATCGTCGTTGTAGTTTGATTCAAGAGAAAACGGGAAATAAATACCGGTAAGATGCGACTGGCTCATAAAATAGGAAAAAATTATAGGTTTTGCGTCGGGATAGTACCCTCTGAGCTGTGGGAAAGTTTTACCGGCAGTCTTCATTGATTTTTTTGCTTCGGTGTTAACGTCGCCGGTGAACTCGAAACAATCGTTATCATCACGATTTACTTTTTCCGCCAGTTCGTTGGTTTTTTCTATAAGAACGGCATAAAGTTCTGTAATCTGACTTTCCGTATGTTCGGAATGTTTAAGATATTTTTCAGTGAACGGCGTACATTGATACATAATGAAACAGTTCATAGTTTCAGTAGTAAGAATGTACGTAAAGACAAGCAGTATCACAAAACCCGCCGTTGATACAGTTTTTTTACGGAAATTTTTTCCGAATATCAGTAACAGTACGGTAAAGGGTATCCCCACCAGTACGAGAACCAAACCCATTAAGATAAGAATTTCACCGACGGAAAACGGCAGTAATCCGGTAATAAAAGAAATCGGGTTTGAAAAAACAGGGAAAATTTTTTCTGTGTAGAAATCGGCGAACGGTCTGCAAAGTCTCGAAAATACGTTCAGAAATACCATAAACAGACATATTATAATCAGTACAGAGTATTTTTTTCTGATATGGAATTTTTTCATTTTTATATATTAGTTAGCGTTTTCTTCTGCCTGTATCTGATTCCTGTAATGGAATATGTTAAGAGTTTCTCCCTCGTGTTCTGTTGAGAGATACGCATAATACATCTGTACCTGTGTTGCATCATTTGCGTCTACGTGACCGTCATAATTTGTATCTGCTTTATTTGATTCTTCCTGTGTAAGAGTAGTACCGTCACCTGTTGAAAGGCTTGCGTACTCTGTGAGTATTGCAGTAGCATCTATTGCATCTATCTTGCCGTCACCGTTTACGTCACCAGGGGAAACCTTATCAGGTATGGCTTCTACAATCTGTTCCATTGCAAGCGGTGGATAGTCTCTTATGTCCTCTATACTGTAGAAAACCTGATTAAATACCGTCGGGACTGTTTCACCGGTTGTTGTATCTACAGGTCTTTCAGCTTCAGCAGGCTTTATCGCTTCACCGGTTGCACCGTCATTTATTTTTATCTTGTCGATAAGTAGCGACGATATGGCAAGATGTCCCTTCTGGTTCGGGTGTACATTCAGGGAATTTTCACCACCTATTGTGAAGTAAGATTCCTGAATATCCGTAAAATAGTAGGCGTGCCCCGGATTATTGCTGGTAGTAGTTACATCACCGTTAGCGGTGAAAGTATCGTAAACATCAATAATTTCTATGTCCTGAATTTTCTGTAACTCCGTCCGGAAAGCATTCATAATATCCTCAAGAGCATCACGGAACGTATTTATCATGATTGCATGACTGGTACTGTAATTTTTTGACACGTAACTTTTAGAAAGCTGTAACGGTTGGTAAACTGTCTGTACTATCACCTGTGTGTCCGGATTTACCGCTTTTATTTCCTTTACTATTTTGTCGATATTAACCATTATTTCATTAGGTATTATACCTTTATTGTTATTGGTGGTAAGTCGCAGATTACGTGATATTGATTTTATCAGGCTGTTCAGGATTTGTATATTATTTATATCGCCGTTTGCGTATGCTTTAAAAGCGTTCGGGTCAATCATTTTCATATCTTTTGAAGTGGGTTCTTCCGGAATATCCGCAGATGTGTAACCCGAAGCGAGCAGGTTATGAGATGCGGAGAAGTCAAGAAGTTGTTTGATGATGTAATTCATAATATCGTTGCCACCGGTAGAAATTATGATAACATCAGTATTTTCTATAGCAGTTTTCTGTTCGTCGGTGATATTCTGTATCATATCAAGAAGTTCATATGAATCAAGACCGGCTACCGCAAAGTTGGAAAGTTCCGCTCCGAAGTAATCCGCACATATTTCACTGTATGTATGTTCACTTTCACCTAATCCGTAACCACTGGCGATACTGTCGCCGAGAACTACCATACTATTTAATTTAAGCGTTGAACTTTCAGCGGATGTAACAGACGGTGCAATCATGGATAGTGCCATAGTGGCGGAAATGATTAAAGATAAGTATTTTTTCATGTTATGACCTCCTGAAGATTAAAATATATTTTTCGGGATAGAATAATTGTACATTATTTTTCAGAGTATGTCAAGCAGAAATTAATAACATTTATCCGGTGTTTGAAATTTTTTAAACTCATAAAGATAATATTTCACTTGACAAAACCATTATACAATAGTATAATAAATAGTAAAAAAAGGATAATTCTATCAGACAGGAGCGTTAATGTTAATGAAATACAAAAGAACAGAAATCGGCGAAAACGTTGGCTTCACGTCCATAACTGACCCTAAATTCAAGACAGCCCACCTTTCCGTACGCTTTATTACGGAACTTTCAGAAGATACGGCATCTGCAAACGTAATCGGTACGGACGTACTGACCTACTCAACAAAAAGTCTGCCGACTTTATCGTTACTCAATGAAAAACTGTCGGCACTTTACGGAGCTAATCTGACATCATATTCCGTAAAAAAGGGAGATTCGCAGATACTGGGAATAAACGCATCATATATTGTCAACCGGTACGCCATTGACGGTGAGGACATAGAGGCGGAAATGACATCTCTTCTTATAGAAAGTATATTCAGTCCGAACGTCAGGGACGGTAAATTTGATGAAGAATCATTCAGTATCACGAAAAAAGAACTTCTTGACCGTATCGATTCTGAAATAAACAACAAGAGAGGTTATGCACTCGCAAGAGCTACTGAAACGGCGTTCCGTGGTGAACCTGCTCAGGTAATGAGTTACGGCACAAGAAAAACGGCGGAAAGCGTTACGGCAGAAAGTGCATACTGTGCGTATCTGCAATTGCTGAAGACCGCACCGGTAGAGATAACGTATGTATCACCGGAAGAAAATACCACTGTTATGGAGATGTTCAGGGAAAGTTTCGCTGGAATAGTCAGGGAATCTGAAAAAGTAGGATTTAATAAACCAAGTCCGTTAAAACAGGAAGTAGTTACGGAATCTGAAGAATTTGACGTAAGACAGTGTAAAATGGTAATGGCATTCAAGTATGACTGTAAGGACAAGTACGCCGTAAAGATGCTGAATACCGTATGGGGTGAAACGCCGGTATCAAAACTTTTCATGAATGTAAGGGAAAAATTAAGCCTGTGTTACTATTGTGCAACACGTATTAACAAATACAAGAAAACGGTATTTGTAGATATAGGCGTTGAAAGAAATAATATCGAAAAGGCGAAAGCGGAAATACTCCACCAGCTTGACGAGATAAGAAACGGTAACATCACCGATAATGAGATAACAAGTGCGGTACTAAGTCTTGACAACGCATTGACTTCAGTAGGAGATACACCGTCATCTTACTCCTCATGGTATTTTGATTGTCTTTGTGATGGTGAGATAGTAACACCGGAAGAGTGTTCTGAAAAATATAAGTCTGTTACGAAGGAAGATATTGTAAATGCGGGAAAGTCATTAACTCTCGACAGCGTTTATATCATGTACGATAAGGAGGAACAGAAATAATGGATAAACAGATTCTTACGAGTGCAAAGACCGGTGATAATTGTATATACGTAAAGCACCCGAGCGGACTGGATATATATATCTGTGAAATGGAGGGATTCAGTACAGTTGAAGCGTTATTCGGAACAAAATACGGTTCAATAAATACGATGTTCAGAATGCGTGAAGATAAAGAGTATACGACAGTACCGGAGGGTATCGCCCATTTTCTCGAACACAAACTGTTTGAAAATGAAGACTGTGATGTGTTTGAACTCTATGCAAAAACCGGTGCGAGTGGTAACGCCTATACGTCTTTTGACAGAACCTGTTATTTATTCAGCTGTTCAAAGAATTATCAGGAATCGCTGAAAATACTGCTTGATTTCGTACAGAAACCGTATTTTACAAAAGCTAACGTTGATAAGGAGCAGGGAATAATAGGTCAGGAAATACAGATGACCAACGACAATCCGGAATGGCGTGTATTTTTTAATATGTTAGGCTGTATGTATCATAATCACCCTGTAAAGATTGATATTGCCGGAACTGTCGAGAGTATCGCACAGATTGACGCTGATTTACTGTATAAATGTTATAATACGTTCTATAACCTTAATAATATGGTGCTTTCGATAGCCGGAAACGTTAAAGCGGATGAAGTACTTGCGATATGCGACGAGTACCTGAAATCATGCGAGGATAAGGGACTTGAAACCGTATTTCCGGAAGAACCTGATACAATAGTAAAATCCGAGATATACGAGAAGCAACCGGTAGGCACACCGATATTTCATATAGGTTATAAGTGTACGGCTTGCGACGGTCAGGAAAGACTGATACAGAATATCGCAATGTGTATCGCCTCTTCACTGATTACAGATGTTTCTTCCGATATGTACAACAGACTTCTTAAAGAGGGCGTACTGAATTCTACGTTCAGCGGTGAGGTATTCTGTGGGGATGGTTATTTTTCCGTAATATTTGCCGGAGAGTCAGCAGACCCTGTAAGAGTACGTGATTCGATAGTAGCGGAAGTACGGAATATATCGGAGACCGGAATACCTGAAAAGACTTTCCAGCGGATAAAAAAATCAATGTACGGTGCGATGATACGACAGTTAAATAACGTTGAGGCGGTAGCGAGTATGATGTTAGGTGCGTATATGTCGGAGACCGGACCTTATGATATGATAGATATGTTATCTGGTATGACAAGTGATACCGTACTTGAATATATCCGGCGTGAACTGCGTGAGGAAAGACTTGTAATGTCGGTAGTAGAGGGTACGGAAAATGACTGAAATTCCGGTTATAACTGACCCTTACGAAATACAGTTCCCACGTCTCGGCTGGACTTTCCATATTAACCCTACGGCGTTTACGATATTCGGAATAGATATACAGTGGTACGGAATAATAATAACGTTCGGTCTCGTACTGGCTTTACTGTACGTTATGCCGAAAATGCAACGCTTCGGGATAGATGCGGAAAAGGCACTTGATGCGATAATAGGCGGAGTAATCGGCGGTATAGTAGGGGCGAGGACTTACTATGTCGCATTCAACTGGGACAGTTACAAAGGCGACCTGATGGCGATAATTAATACCCGTAACGGTGGGCTTGCGATATACGGCGGAATAATAGGGTCTGTAGCGGTAGGACTGATAATATGTAAGATACGGAAGATAAAATTTCTGCCGATGCTTGACATTATAGCACTTGGGTTTCTGATAGGTCAGGGTATAGGACGTTGGGGAAACTTCGTAAATCAGGAGGCTTTCGGCAGTAATACGGATAATATTTTAGGTATGACAGGCGGAGAGATACAGGCTACAATCCTATCCGACAGGGCTTCCGGTCTCGACTATTTCCAGACCGTTCACCCGTGTTTTCTGTACGAATCCGTATGGTGTCTGCTCGGCTTTGTGATAATATCGCTTTATTCAAGACGGCGTAAGTACGACGGACAGATATTGCTGATGTATATGATGTGGTACGGTGCGGAAAGATTTGTAGTAGAGGGCTTGCGTACGGATAGCCTTATGATAGGAAATATGAGAGTATCTCAGATGCTATCCGCCATACTATGTATAGTTTCGATAGTATTACAGATTATAATGATAATCAGAGTGAAGAAAAATCCGGAAAAATACGTATTGTACTGTAATACGGAAGAATCGAAAGAGATACTGGAGCAGGCTATGAAACGCCGTCGGGGTGAGGATGAAGACGATACAGACTATCAGCCCATAACCGATAGTGATAATAATGAAAATATTCAGGAGGAAGAATAACTTATGGCACAGATTATTAATGGAAAAGAGGTATCCGCAACAGTAAAAGCGGAGGTTGCACAGGAAACCGCACGTCTCAGGGATGAAAGAGGTCTGAAAGTAGGTCTTGCGGTGGTAATCGTCGGCAACAATTCGGCTTCGAGGGTATATGTCAACAACAAGAAAAAGGCTTGTGAGGAAGTAGGATTCCAGTCGTTCGAGTACGCACTTGACGAAAATGTCACGCAGGAACAGTTACTTGACCTCGTAAGCGTACTGAATCGTGACGACCGGGTAAACGGTATACTCGTACAGTTACCGTTACCGGCACACATCGACGAGACGGCGGTTATAAACGCAATCGCTCCGGAAAAGGATGTAGATGCTTTTCACCCCGTAAACGTCGGACATATCATGATTGGTAATTACTCATTTCTGCCATGTACTCCGGCAGGTGTAATGCGACTTATCGAAAGTACCGGAACGGATATTACCGGTAAACAGTGCGTGGTAATCGGCAGAAGTAATATAGTCGGCAAACCGCAGGCGATGTTACTGTTACAGAAAAACGGTACTGTAACAATCTGTCACTCAAAGACAAAGAATCTTAAAGAAATATGTCTTAGTGCGGATATACTTGTTGTTGCGATAGGTAAGGCAAAATTCATCAACGGCGATATGATAAAAGAAGGTGCGGTAGTAATAGATGTTGGAATGAACCGTGACGAAAACGGCAAACTTTGTGGTGACGTCGATTTTGAATCTGCGGAGAAAAAAGCATCATACATAACGCCCGTACCTGGTGGGGTAGGTCCTATGACGATTTCAATGCTTATGAAGAATACCCTTACCGCCGCCAAACAGCAGGCAGGTATAGAATAATTCTTCGGATAATCAGGGAAATTTATTAATAATTATGACCTGTCATGCAGATGATAGGTCATTTTTATTGAAAAATTCACCATAATTAACGGTATTTATTACAAATTGCTACAAAATATTAAAGTAGTTGACTTTTTTTTAAATACCGTGTAGAATAATATTATCGGTCATATTTTTTGCGTATTGATTGTAATATAAAATAAATGTATAAAAGAAAAAAGGGTGATTAAATGGTTTTCAGTAGTCTTGAATTTATTTTTATATTTCTGCCTGCATTTATGTTGATTTACGGATTCAGTCCGCCTAAATTCAAGAATGCAGTTATTTTTACCGGAAGCGTAATATTCTACAGTATGGGTGTAAAAAGTCCGGTGTATATAGTACTTTTCCTTCTGACATTGTTATTCAACTTCATAATAGCTCAGTTTATGGAGATGTTCGGAAAATATAAGAAACACCTGCTCATTTTAGGTATAGTGTTCAATTTCTGGTGGTTACTGTTTTTCAAGTATACGGGTTTTACTTTCGAGAACATCAACGCAATTTTTCACGCATCACTGCCACTTAAAGACATCATACTGCCAATCGGTATAAGTTTCTATACTTTCCAGAACGTATCGTATATTGTCGACGTTTACAGAGGAAATGCAAAAGCGGAAAAAAGTATAATAAATTACGGTGCATATATCAGTATGTTCCCACAACTCATTGCCGGACCAATTGTTACTTATCAGACCGTCGCCGAACAGTTACAGAAACGTACACATAGTATAGCGAAAGTTGAAGAGGGTCTGAAGACGTTTACAATCGGACTTGGTTATAAAGTTCTGATTGCAAATCAGCTGTCAGGCTTATGGAGCGATATATCTATGATAGGGTATGAAAGCATTTCCTCACCTCTGGCGTGGCTCGGAATAATAGCGTATTCGTTTCAATTGTATTTTGACTTTTACGGTTATTCTATGATGGCGATAGGATTAGGAAAGATAATGGGATTCGATTTACCGAAGAACTTTGATTTTCCGTATCTGTCGCTGACTATGACGGAGTTCTGGAGACGCTGGCATATGACGCTTGGTTCGTGGTTCAGGGAGTATATATATATTCCGCTTGGTGGAAATCGTAAGGGAATGGCAAGAATGGTTTTAAATACTCTTGCCGTATGGTTATTTACCGGTTTGTGGCACGGTGCAAGCTGGAATTTTGTATTGTGGGGACTTGTTTTGTTTATACTTATGATTACTGAAAAATTCTGGACAGGTGAATATTTAAATAAATACAAAGTTGCCGGACATTGCTATATGTTACTGATAATTCCGCTTACATGGCTTATATTTGCCGTTACTGATTTCCACGAACTCGGCATATACTTTAAGAGACTGTTACCGTTCATACCACAGGAAAAGGAAGTTATACTTGCCGGTGACTATCTGAAATATTTAAAGATATACTGGAAATTTTTCCTTGCCGGTATATTGTTTTCCACACGTCTGCCACAGAAATATTACGAAAAATATAATAAAACTATTGTATGTGCGGTTGTATTGCTTGCGATATTCTGGGGTTCGGTATATTGTATGTATAAAGGTATGAACGACCCGTTTATGTACTTCAGATTTTGAGTTTATAGGAGATTACAGAATGAAAGATATAAAAATGATGCAGAATATCCGCCAGTGGATATATACGTTTCTGCTTATAGTTACGTGTTTTATTGCTTCGCCTATTATTTTCCGGCAGATATGGAAAAGCAGTAAGGATGTTACGCCTACTTCATCGAAGCAACCACCGGTTATAGATATAAACAATACAGGTATTCAGCCGGATAATGAAAACCAGTTTACGGAAAATATTTCCGGAATAGCCGGACAGGATACGCAAGCCGTCACGGAGCAGGAAACTACTACAGAACCTCCGCCACCTGTCCCCGTATTCGTACAGAGTGACCCTTCATACTTTGATGACGCTTTATTTATCGGCGATTCAAGAACGGTAGGCATCCATGAATACGGTACGCTGAAAAATGCGGATTATTTCTGTAGTGTGGGACTTGCGGCATATAAGATAGCGAACGAATACGACGAAAACGGACTTACAATATACGATAAACTTTCCAATAACAAATACGGAAAAGTGTATATAATGCTTGGTATAAACGAAGTCGGAAACGATTTCACATATACTGTCAATTCCTATCTCAACCTGATAAGTACGGTGAAGCAGTACCAGCCCGAAGCCCTCATATATATAATGGCAAATCTGCACGTTTCCGCTGAAAGACAGTTACAGGGCGATTCCGTCACAAACGAGAACATCAACGCACTGAATCAGGCACAGTCAGAATTTGCAGATAATCAGTCAATATTCTATATCGACATAAACCCGATATTTGACGATACAGACGGCAATTTAATGTATGAGTGTAGCAACGACGGCGTACACGTTCTGGCGAAGTATTATCAGACGTGGTGTGAATGGCTTTGTAAAAATACCATACCGGTTAATAATCCGGAAAGCGTTACAGAACCGGTTACTACAGACTTTACTTCCGATGCCTATGATATCGACGTTTTCGCAGATACACCGGTATATAACGAAGTACCGGCGGTAAATAATGATTATGTCGCAGACCCTTATGTTGATTACTCGCAGGATTACATGGAAGATTACGGCATAAATTACGGAGCAGGTTATTGATTTGTAAATTTTCCGGATAATATTATGTTATCCGGATTTTTTTATTGACAAGTCAGAATATTTATGATAGAATTAATATGACATTTTTTACTGAGGAGGTTATAACATGAATAATTATTCTTCATTTTCGCATACGTTTGCGGGAGCTTTTCATATAAAGAACGGAATAATATGTCAGGACTATTCCATGTCATATGACGGTCTTAAATATTCATTTGTAGCGGTGGCAGACGGTCACGGAAGCCCTCAGTATATACGTACTGACAGAGGGTCAAGACTTGCTGTACAGTGTGCGTATGATTGCGTGGAAGATTTTATGGATTTGCTTGACGGTGCGGAAATGCTTATGAGTGTTGAAAAAAAAAGAAAGAAAATGTTTTCTCTCTTGTGGCGGAATATTGTATCTATGTGGTATGACCGCATAACCAACGATTATATGAACTATCCGTTTACTGATGAGGAACTTGATAAGATACCGGAAGAACTTTCCAATTACAGACAATATTATAAAAGCGGTAATTTTTTAGTGGCATACGGAACAACGCTTGAATTTTTCGTAATATCAAAAGAATTCGCATATGGCGTACAGATAGGAGACGGAAAATGTGTGATAGTTGCTGATGACGGCTCAGCATATAGTCCGATACCTGACGACCCTTTATGTAACGGAAATATAACGTCGTCAATGTGTCAGGAAGACGCCGTAAGTTCCGCCCGGTTCTGTTACTTTGAAAAAAATAATATACCACCGGCGGTATTTATCGGTACGGACGGCGTTGATAAATCCTGCTGGAATGATGAACAGCTTTACGACCTTTACAGAAAAATTGCGATAGAATTTGCGGAAAAAGGTTTTGAAGAAGCTGATAAGGAAATGTATAAATTATTACCTGAAATAAGTTCAAACGGTGTAGGCGATGATATTTCATGTGCGGGGATAATCAATGTAAGTATGCTGAAAAAATGTATCGAAGAACTCCGGAACTCGTCGGAGGAAGAGAATACCAATGACAGATATGATGTATTTCTTAGTACGGAAGATATAAAAGCTTTCATAGCTGTATTGATAGAGGATACAATAGCTTCGTGGGATGAACCGGATATATACGCAATATCGCTTTTCATTTATGATGATGAAGATAATCCGTGTAAGCCTACGGTTATATTGGGCTACAATACGGAAACAGAATATCAGAAAAATCTTCGGTTTGCGGACAGTCCACAGGAAGCACGCTGGAATTACGTATTCTGGTTACAGAATAATGAGCTCAGTTTCGGGACGGACGACACCGCACGTATAGTAAGACAGTGGATAATAAGTTGTGGGTATGAGTACGACGAAAACGCCGACAGTTCAGACAGTGAGAAATACGCCGGTATAACGGAATCTTTTACCGAACTTCTCGCCGATATTGTACAGGAACTTCATTCAAAAGGATTTATAATAAATACCCTCGGCAGGGATATACCGGTATTGATACATAATCTTGAATACAATGCATGGATAGCAGAGTTAAATATGCTTGCAAACTGTAATAACTCAATAAGGGATTTTGTAAAATTCTGTTACGGCAACGGAACGTAAAAATTTTTTCAGTTATTCAGAAATCTTTCACATAATTTACATATCACCGGTTTATAATACATTCATAGAAAGAAAACAAAAGAAAGACTTACGGAATTGGGAACTTAAAAAATGGTGATTCTATGAACAATTTTATGAACCGTGTCATGATGACTGCCGTTGCGTTTGCAGTAATGGCGGTAGGCTGTAGTGATAACAGCACTTCTGATTCCGGAACGACAACTTCCGAGAAAATGACATCTGTTTCAGCCGGAACTGCTGAGACGACAGAACCGGCTGAAGATGAAACATCTGAAATATCTGAACTGGTTGAAACGACAGAATCGGTTGTAACATCAGAAATTATCGAGACAACGGAATCAGGCGAGACAGTCGCAGAACAAAACCCTGTTCTTCTGTCGTCACCTGTAAAGACTTCCGAGAGCGAACTCTTTTCAAACAGAGACCTTAACCCTGATTACTCCGAACCTGATACCGTAATAAATCTTACCGGTAACGGTGCAGAGGTAACGGGAGCAGGCGTAACAGTTGACGGCTCGAAGATAACCGTTACCGCAGAGGGTATTTATATTATAAGAGGTACTCTTGATGACGGTCAGATTGTTGTTGATGCCGACGGTGCGAAAGTTCAGCTTGTACTTGACAATGTCAATATAAACTGTAGTAACTCGTCAGCGATATACGCCGTAAATTCAAAAAAAGTTTTCGTTACTCTCGCAGACGGTACTGAGAACATACTGACTGACGGTACAGATTACGTTTTCGCAGATACTGAAAAATCTGAACCCGATTCAGTCATATTCAGTAACGATAGTCTGACGTTAAACGGTACGGGAGAACTCGAAGTAAACGGTAATTTCAGGGACGGTATACGGTCAAAAGACGACGTTGTGATTACAGGCGGAAAAATTACGGTAAATGCAGTCGGGGACGGTATAAAAGGCAAGGACTATGTAGCGATTGCAAACGGTGAACTGAATATAAAGGCAGGTCAGGACGGTATAAAGTCTACAAATACCGAAGATGCTTCAATGGGATTTGTGTACGTCGAGGGCGGTACGTTGAATATTACCGCAGACGGTGACGGCATACAGGCAGAAACAGTATTTACCGCTACAGACGGCGTATTTAATATAACATCAGGCGGAGGAAGTACGGAATCTACCAAGACCCATAACGACGATTTCGGAGGTTTCGGAGGTTTTGGACATGGTGGCGGTTTCGGTATGGGCGAAAAGCCCGATATGCCGGAAGATTTCAACCCTGAAGATTTCAAAGACTTCAGACCTGAAGACTTCGGTGACGGTGAAAGACCAGAATTTCCGGACGGTTTTGAAAATTTCAATCCTGAAAATCCGGAGATGCCCAATAGTCCGGAAATGCTTGCATTCAGTCCCGATAATAACAGTGATACAACTGATACAGTAAGTACAAAAGGAATAAAAGCGTCTGCTGAAATAAGTATACTTGGTGGGACGTTCAATATAAATTCCGCAGATGACGGAATACATTCAAATGCGGATATATCGATAGAAAACGGAAACATGATACTTGAATCCGGTAACAAAGGCATACACGCCGATAATACGGCTACTATTAATAATGGTACTGTAAACATCACGAAGTCATACGAGGGAATCGAGGCGGACGTGATAACAGTCAACGGCGGTACTGTAGAAGTGGTTGCATCTGACGACGGTTTCAATGCAAGCGACGGTGTAACCAATCAATCCGGTATGGGAGTGTATACGGAAACTACTATGGTTAATATAAATGGTGGAAATGTATACGTAAATGCCAGTGGTGACGGTCTCGATTCCAACGGCAGTATGAATATTACCGGCGGTACTGTAATAGTGGACGGTCCGGAAAATTCCGGAAATGGTGCGTTAGACAGTAACGGTGAAATAATCGTATTCGGTGGCGTACTGGTTGCGGTTGGTATGTCGGGAATGGCGGAAAGTCCGTCGGAAAAATCTACACAGAATGTAGTTTCCGCAACTTTTGACAGTACACTTGAAGCCGATACACTCGTAACGCTTCTGGACGATACCGGAAACGAGATAATCATTTATGAACCGGCGAAAAGTTTTGATAATATTGTAATAAGTACACCGGATATAAAAAACGGTCAGACTTATACATTCTATACAGGAGGAACTACCTCCGCAAGTGAAGTACACGGACTTTACGAGACCGGCGGTTACAATAACGACGGTACGGAATCCGGTAGCTTTACGGCAGAAAGTAAAGTCTCATGCGTGGGTAAGCAATCCGGTATGGGCGGAGGTTTCGGCGGTGGAGGCGGTCATATGCACGGAGAACGTCCGGACGATATGCCAGAACCTCCCAATATGAACGGCGGTAAAGGTTTTAAACAACCTCGTCAATAATTACGCAATCTTCTAATTTCATATAAACCACCCTATAAACAGTGAGAGCCGGAGAAATCCGGCTTTCATTGTTTTGTAACGATATTTAAAGGAGTATATATTATGGAAAATCAGCAATTTACACCATTAGTTGACGATGAAAATAATGATAATAAATCTGGTAGTTGTATGAAAAGTTGTTTAACTGTATTTTTGTCAATGGCAGGATTATTTATATTATTAATCATATCAATAAATATCATTGACCATATACCCCGAACTATTACAACTGAAAAACATAATACTTATATTGTTGAACTACAGGCAAAAAGTAGTCCGGTTTTTCCGTTTGGTCCTCAGGACGGCAGAATTGTTTTGAAAAATAATTCAAGGAAAATATGCAAGGTGGATTTTGTATTATTCAATGACGGAAAGAGTATGGACGAAGATAACTGGAAAGTAAAATGGGAAACAGATAAAGTAATTATAACAATAATGGGTGAAGAACAGACAGACGAAATTTACAATTTATATTACAACGGTGAAGTTGAAAAATAGTTTCTGATTTATAGTTTGTATCAATATTTAAGGAGGAGTATATATTATGACAAATCAGCTTGAAAGAATAAAGTCCAAACTTATTAAAAGATTACAGGAAAATTCAGACGGTGAGGAAATCACACTTGAAACGCTTCCTATTGAAAAGATTACCGAATTTGAAAATAAGTATCAGATAAAACTTCCGCAGGAAATTGTCGACTTTTACACGAAAGTTTCAGACGGTGCTGTATTATATCCCGATGAGGAGATATGCAATTTAGAACCTTTTGAAAACTGGCGGTTTGACAAAAATTTAATACATAAGGATTTCAGTATAGAAAATGATGTCACATATGATGATTACTGCGATATACAAGAAAGTACGAAAGATTATTCTTTTGAGAATTGCGGGAATATTTCTTTAATGGATTTAGGTTGTGCCATGACGTATAACATAGTAGTCAAGGGAAAACATTACGGTGAGATGATAGCATTACTTGAAATGTGGCTTGAAATAACAAACAAGAATTTTCTTGATTGGATTGAAGGTTGTATTGACGGCACTGATGAATATATGGTGTAAAAATATTTATGAGTAAAGAATACTATTGCTTTGAAAATGAAAAAGGTGATACAGGATTTCTTGCCGGAGTGGTTGATGTTCTGACAGGTAATCTTCCGCAACCTGATTTCTTTTATGCTTTTGAGGCGGATATTTTCCGGATTGAAAATAATGACGTTTCCGGTATCAACGAAACTATTAAAAAACGTCTGCATTATTACAACATCAGAGACGGTATAAATTTACCGGCAGAATATATAGACGGACTTAATTTACAGTTGGAAAAAGTAAATACTGATGCCGAAAAAATTCTTTGCGATATTATTTCACAATATTCATCTGCAAAGGATATTCCCGAAAAAACAGGGGAATTTTTCCGTAATCTTAACTGGTATCTTAGCAAGCCGACAGGTATATATAGAGAGAAAGCATTTGACCGCAAAAATCTTGAAATATTAGGACGTGTATATTTATATATGGGTTTTGACTGTCTTTTCATTGCATACGATGAATGGGTTGTAGTTTTTATAGTCGGTACGGTGGAATAACTTTAAAATCAGAAAGAACCGGAAATTTATTCCGGTTCTGGTTTTATTCAATCTGTTTTGCGAGAAACTGTGCGGCGGCGTTTATTAGACTTTTCTGTAAGTCGTTGGCTTCCGTAATCTGTTCGGTGGAAAGAAATGCAACCGCTCCGGAAACGTCACCAGAAGTTATAATTGGTATGGCTGCTATTGCTGTACGTTCTACGCCCTCCGCCGGAAAGAAGTTGTTACTTTCACCGTCCGGACAGAAATATTGTCCTCGATTTTCCATGAGTTCCTCAAGCTGACCTGTTACACGACGTTCGGAAAATTCTTTTTTCGATACGCCAGATGATGCGACAACGTGGTCTTTATCGAATATCACAACCGGACAACCGGCTATTTTACACATTATATCCGCTACATATGATGCGTTTTCACTCATTTCATTGATAGCAGAATATTTCTTGAAAATGACTTCACCGTCACTGTTTGTATAAATTTCTAATGGGTCACCATCACTGATAAGATTGACACTGATAGAATTACCTTTACTTGTGGTAACTTGTGACGATATATTACCAGTGCCTTGATAAAAATTTGCCAATATACCTGCTTTTACAGTTTCAAGTTCATCAGGAATACCAGTTCTTAAAATATTATCAATATCAGCTTTTAGTTTTATGTCTATGTGGTCTGTATATACTGTTATTCTGTCAACTATGAAATCAACGTCAGCTTTAGCAAGCGAATTTTTATTGATTATGTTATCAAATACTTCCATGACTGTCTGTGCGGTTCTGTTGATACTTATTATTGTATTGTGCTTATCGTTAGCAAGCTGTCTCTGATTTTTCAGACCCTCTATTCTGAGTGTAAGTTCGTCTATCTGTTCCTGATAGACTTCTTCAAGCATATCTTCTCTTTCGGGGTGCTTTGCGATGTCCCTGACGTGCTGACGGGCAAGTAATTTTATTTCATTTTTGGTATCTTCAATCTGTTTTTCGAGAACTTCCATAAGTTCCTTACTTGATGATGTTTCTTTCTGTTCCTTGTCGATAGACTGCTGTAATTTTTCAAGCATTGTTTCGGAATTGTCACGGACTTTGCGGATATAGCTTTTTAATATTTCGTCAAGCATATCAACTCTTGTATGATGTGATGTACAGCCTTTAATGCCTCTTTTGTGGTAAGTACCGCAACGGTAAGCAGGTGGCAAATCCGCACGGCTCATTGAAAACATAGGACTTCCACAGTCTCCACAGAAAATATATCCCGAATATATATTATCATATTTTTTGATTCCACGATAATTTGAAGTAGAACGAAGTTTCATTTGTTCCTGAACGCTTGCGAATACCTTGTAATCCACTATCGGAACGTGATTGTTTGCAAATACAATGTGGTCAGTTTCCTGTAGTTTTTCGTCATCACCGTTTATTTTTTTACGACGGTATTTTCTTTGTCGGAGAGTACCTATATAGAAGTCATTACTAAGAATTTCACTTACTGTAATGATACTCCATTCGTTTTTCACTTGGAGATGACATTCTTCACCGAGTGCTTCCTTACGGATTTTTTCGGTCATTCGAGGTGTGGGAATGTGCTTGTCAGTAAGATAATTTGCGATACGTTTATAACCCCAGCCCTCACTGTACAGCCTGAAAATTTCCCTGACGACTTCTGCTGACGGTTCGTCAACCTTAAACTGCATCGTTTTACTGTTTGTCATTATGTATCCGTACGGAACGGCACAAATCCACCTGCCCTTTTCCTGACGGTGTTGAATGACGTTTTTTACTTTCTTTGAAGTGTCAGTAACGGGCATTTCATTCATCAGAAATCTTAACTGAATAGCCATCCAGTCGTCACAGTTTGGATAGTCGACGTTATCACCGATTGAAATAATTCGCATACCGCTGTCACGCAAGTCTTCCAGTTCACAAAGTCCCCTGCTTGTACGTCTTGAAAATCGTGAAAAGTCCTTTACAATGAGAATATCGTACTCTCTGCGGAACATTTTTTTTCGCAGAACCTGATAACTTTCACGCTGTTCAAACGTATAGCCTGAACGGTCACGGTCTTCATAGAAGTCAAGTTCTGATTCGGGAAATACTCTGCTGACATACTCTGCAATGATAGATTTCTGATGTTCAATAGAAATATTGTTTTTGTCGAGTTCTTCATCAACTGAAATTCTGCAATAGCCCGCAATTTGTAGTTTTTTACTCATATTTCCTCCTTGTTACAATGTTGATTAGATATTAAATAATATCTACAATAACATTGTAACATATATTCAGTAAAAAATCAATTGGCATATTATACAAAAAACAGGTACGATTATTTGGACGTACCTGTTATATTTTTACATATTGTGTATTAAAAGCTGATTTGTATAGTCAATCAAACTTGCACTTCCCGACAGAAAGAAAACTACTTTTCTTTTTTCGTCATCAGCGAGTAACTTATCTGTCAGTGTTTTACGGTCAATTGTTTCCTGTTCCTCGTTTGTAAGCCATACTTCAATAAATTTTTTATTTTTTGTTATTTCCAAACTATTCATCTCCTGTTCCGCACTATAATTATTACCATAATATAGCAGAATTATTCTAACACATTATTTCTTTTATCTTTATATATTTCAAATTCATTTGCTAAGGCACGAGTATTAATAAATTCCAAAGCCTTACGATATTTTGATTTAAGTTGTTCCAGTTCTGAAATTTTTTCAGCACTCTTTTTTAACTGTTCACGGGAACAATGAGCAGGGTGTCTATATTTATCGAGTTCAGCGGTCAGAAATTTAACTTGTACTTCCAAATCGGTGACTTTTTTCAGCAGTTCAGCATTTTCGGATTTTAACTTCTTAGTCTGTTTTACACCTGCAACCTGTTTTTTTGCAAGGTCTGATAAGTTCTGAAAATCTTCCTCTGAAAGAGAAATTTTCTTGCTGAATCGGGATTTTTTCGTCTCTATGCTGTCGATTTCTGCAATTTTAACTTTCTTTTCAGTAGCTGTTTTCAATTCGTCATTAAGTGCATCAAGTTCAGACTGTGATTTTTTATTCTCAACTGCCAACTGTTCAGCTTTTCTGCGTTGCTCCTTGTATTCCGAAACTTCCAAAGTTCCACGTGCTTTTTCAGGCGGTAACGGCTCGATTCCGTGTCGATGACAGATTTCATTCAGCACTTCAACTTCTTTTTCTCTCCAGCGTGCAATAGCCTGTTTTCCCTCACCGTAACCCATTTCCTTGAGTGCCTGAGCTATGCCATTCTGGGTATCCATTCCACGCTTATAATGTCCGATTGGTATGTAATCAATATGCAGATGCGGAGTTGCCTCGTCCATATGCAGAACTGCATTGAATACATGAAAGTTTGGATTTCTTGCCTGAAAACCATTCATATATTCCGTCAGACAGTTCGCAACAAGCTGAAAATCTTCCATTCCATATCCGGAATCTTCCATTTTTCCAATCTGGACTACATCTTCATAGAAACTTTTTCGCTTATCGCTTGCAGTAACCACTGAATTTGACGGCTTACAGTGGAATAAATGCTCGTAGTAAGTGCCGTGAATTTTGCGGTCATTTCTTTTCTGTCGGGCATTGTAACGCTCCTGCGATTCACCGAAAAGTTCTTCATACACTTCACCGATAGGTTTTGAAATGAATGTCACGTTGTTAGTGATACGATTTCTGTCAACATTATTAGCAATAAAATTTCTGTTGTTGTGTGCGATTGAACCTTTACCCTGTCCGAATGATATTCTCTTGTATTTCATATTTTTCCTTTCAATAAGTAGGGAATTGCTATTTCAAGAAACGGCTGGATAGCTGGATTTACAAAGGGCTTGCGCCGTTTGTAACGCCTTAGTACTTGCGACATCAGTGTGACCACTAATATCACAAGTACACGGCGCTCTGCGAGGCTGAACGGCAGACAAGCTGCCGAAAAAATCATTATGAAATTCATGAACTTTCAGCATTATCGACATTATTGACAAAATATAAAAAAGTGTCGATTGTGTTGAAAATGCTGATAGTTCAGATTTGCGGGTTTGTGTAAATCATAATTCCATTTTTATTGTTTCCGTTCGCACCCTTGACAGTTTCACGGCGAATATAACCGTATTCTTCGAGCATTTCAGCAGTTTCGTTGAAATCCTGAGCGTTTTTGAAAAGTGTGCATCGGCAGATTCTGTATAGGTCATTCTGACGGATTTTATAAATATTTTTCGCTTTGATTTTCTCAATAACTCGCTCTGCCTTGACCGTACCAATATCAATATCACTCTGTCCATAGGCGAAAATTGCCTGTTCACGATAATAATTCGCAATCTCAATTGCAGAACAAAGTGTGTCCAGATTTACATGCACTTCTACAGGGTTTTTATTGTCCAGTTCACATCTTACGCAGTGAATAATCCCACAGATTCGCAGAATCAAACCATGATATTTTCCGCCCCAGTCACGACAGAACGCCATTTCCGTGAGCAGATTTTTTTCAATGAAATTGTTATAATAATCAACAAATTCTTTAAAAGCCTTGCTATCAAAATGCAGATATGTTTCATTTTCATCATAATATGTAAATTTTTTGTGCAGAAGTCTGTAAATCAAGTGCTGATAATTTTCAGAAACATTTTTCGGAATTGGTTGAGTGTCGTACTTCCTCTGCCCAATATTGCTACTTGGAAAACAATAAATAAGTCTTGAAATCAGACCACTTCCACGGAACGCCGTGTTGTTTATCATGCTTTCAAACACATATGGTTGACAAGCAAGACAAATAGACACATACGGACGTTTCAATGTGATACTGTCTCTGCCGACACGGTCACTGATATAAGTCTCACCGTTATAAGATTTAAGTATCAAATCAAGGTTTGGAATGTTATTTGAGTAGCGACCGTTGAAGTTTCCGAACATACCTGCCTCGTCAGAAATCATCAGCAGAGATTTATTTTCGTAAAGCAACCGCACAAGTGCTTCTGGTGTAACGTCATCAATAGCTATTCTGCGGAAATTATTGTCCTGAATGTTACTGATTTTTGTCTTTAAATCGGCAATTTCATCAGCAGTTACATCATTTTTCTTTTCCAGTGCAAACAGTTGACTTTCAAGAATTTTTCGCTCTGCCTGACACCTGAAAATATCGGTTTTATTCTGCTCGTTCCAATCATAAGTAAACTTTACATAAGGACGTTTTATTGCTGAAATAACAGGTGATTTCTTGAAACTCGGTTCGGCAATTGTGAGTGCATCAATTACAAGCGGTTCGGTATGGTCATATTTCCCCGACATTCTGTAAACTCCCGAAAAACAATAGCTTACTGAAGAAATCAAGGCTGTTCCTGCCATTGCAATGTCTGTAGATGTACTTTCAGCGATTGCTAAAGCCATATCATGCAGAATCGGTGGGAGTGCGTTTGCAGGATAACAAATCAAATCTGATTTGTCCGAACGTAATGGTGTTGGCATTGACCATTCATTTTCATTCATAGGCATTATATTCCTTTCTTTTGTCTTAAATCGTTTATATTTGTCTTGACAGAAAAGAAAATTTGTGTTATAATAAATCATATTAAGATACTAAACGATTTTACAAGTATATTATATGCTACTTTAGTAGCATTTGTCAAGCGTAAATAATATTATTCATAAAATTCAACATTATATACAATATGGAGGTAATAATATGACTGTTTTTTGGAAGAAATACAATGAACTTTGTGACGAACATGGAGTCAAGCCGAGAGCAGTGGCGAAAGAACTGGAAATATCGTCTGCTACGGTCACAAAATGGGTTAATGACGGTATGCCAAATCTGGAGATGATTTCAAAAATTGCTCAGTATTTCGACGTTCCGATTGATTATTTCATAAATGACGATGATGTGCCGATAATTTCGGAGGCAAGCAGAAAAAGAAGTGTTTTCAAGTCCATGACCTCACTTTCTCAGCGTTGGGTAAGTCTTAGACGTGGCAGTGAAGTCAGTCTTGAAACACAGCTGAAAATTCTTGCTTACACGAACTGTACGGTGCAGTTTCTGAATAATGACCGATATATAAATTACGAGCCTGCCAATAATTCTATTGAGAAATTCGACAGTGACACTATTTTTGATATTCTGGATATTCTCGACCGTTGTGCCGATACCGACAGTTATAGAACAGTGCAGGTACAACTTTCACGCATCGCATTATTTCACCTGAAAGAAAAAGGTTTTGACCATGAAAAGCTCCGCACTGAACATATCTCACAGAAAAAACTTGACTATCTTTATACAGGTGTTGAAAATCGTGACAAATCGCAGAATTACGGCTTGAATTTCTCTGATATTTCTTTTCTGAGAGAATTTACAGGTGTCAGCTTTGCGGAAATGTTCTGTAAATATTGACTTTTTCGGATAATTATGATATAATTCTTGTAAAAATCGGGATTGTGAGGGATTTTTGTGACGGATAAAGAACAGAAAAAATTTGCTAAAGAGTTCGCTGAAAGGTGGAACGATAAAGGTTACGAGAAGGGCGAAAGTCAGATATTCTGGATTGATTTGCTCCAAAATGTCTACGGTGTGGATAATATTTCCGAATTTATTACTTTCGAGGAGCAGGTGAAACTTGACCATACGTCATTTATTGATGGTTATATTGAGGCTACACACGTACTCATTGAACAGAAAAGTTTAGGTAAAGACCTCCGAAAAGGTATTCCGCAATCTGACGGCACATTCCTGACACCTTATCAACAGGCGGTAAGATATTCGGCGGTACTGCCGTATTCAAGACGTCCACGTTGGATAGTTACCTGTAATTTTTCCGAGTTCCTCGTTTGCGATATGGAAAAACCTAACTCCGAACCGGAGCAGATTTTCTTAAAAGACTTACCAAAAGAGTATTACCGTCTGCCATTCCTCATTGATATCGGAAATGACAGTATCAGACGTGAAATAGAAATATCTTTGCAAGCCGATGAACTCGTCGGCAAACTATATGACATGATACTTCAACAGTGAAAAAAACTGACAGTCTGGAAACTCTTAAAAGTCTGAATATGCTGTGTGTCCGATTGGTTTTCTGTCTGTATGCGAAAAATTCAAGTATTTTCGGTAGTCATAAGATGTTCGGGAATTATTTAAAAAATTTTCCTGTTGATGAAGTCCGTGACACATATATGAATGATGACCTGTCTGCATTTCCGTATGTCAACGATGGACTGTTCGCTGACGATTCTATTATTATTCCGTTTGCTTGTAGACTAAATAACCCTGTCTTTGCCATGCAGGTCAATGATCATATACTCGTTATAAATCAATACACCGAAGTGATAAAATGTAACATTTGAAACCATGAATGTTGCGTGAGTATCAGCTAACTTCTAAGTATATTTATAAGCCAGTAAAAAAAGTAACTTCAAATATTGACAGCATAAAAAAATAATGCTATAATAAATAAGTAAGATTTCTTTATCTCTTACCGAAAAGTTCATTAGTGAAAAAATTTCAAAGCTGTTTAATTAAGAAAGGAGATTTTTGTGTATAAATTTTTATTTGAACTCGTAACAAGTCCTCTCAGTTTGCCAATTGAATGGTATTATGAATATCTAATTTTACTTGTTATTAACGAAATTGCATATCATATTGCTTATGCAAAAGTTGGTAATATGTACCATAGTGGTTTGATTAACGGCAGAAAAGCAGGTTCATTCTTTCATTGGCTTATCAGGTTGATTTTGTTTTTTGGAATGTGGTTCATAACCCATAGTGCTATACAAGGATACTATTTTGCTACTGAAAATCCTGAAATTATCCTGATGATAGCAGGTAGTATCACAGGTGTAGCTATAATCTGTGTTCTTGCAGTATCAACTATTAGATTCATAAAGAAACATAATAGGAACAGAAATGCGTGAAATAAAAGACAGCCGACTCTAGTGGGTAGTGAAAATTACTGCTCCTTGGAGTCTTTTAAATAAAAATAAAAAATTTATATGAACTTCGTTGAATATAAATGTAAAGAATTTTTATAAAGAGATTATAAAAATAGCTGTCGATGCAAGTCGACAGCACGAAAAATATATAAGATGTGGAACTTTTGGATTATTTCTTTGTATTGTTACTTAGTCTGCTTATTTTTAATCCTTTTTTCTTTCTCTTTTTTATATTTTGCTTTTTTGGTAAGATATTCAGGATTAGTTTTAATAATTCGTATCCATTCCAATAAAGAATCTTCTTCTATAACTATTTTAGCACAAAGATGCCCTTTATGATGATTTTCCAAATAATATATATTATATCCATCTATATTTTTAACTTCAAAAGAACCGTGAGCAAAAGAATTACGAATTGCATATATTATAGATTTTATTCCTGATTTACTCTTACTGCATACTATGTAATATAATCCATTTACATTATTTAATTTATTTTCAACTTCTGACTTATCACAAATTATCCAGTTTTCTTCATTAATTGAAGTACAGTTTTTTAACAATCTTTCAAGCATTCGAAGTCTTGAACTGCCTTTCCAACCTATCTGTTTAAACGTTTTTCCTCTTTTGCTGACGTCTTCTACTGGACACTCAAAAAGATAAAAAGTTATTATTTTTTTAAAGTTATCTGTATAATTAATTTTATTCATGTTATACCTCCGTAATAGTTGAAATTTTCTTTTCTCCACACCTCATGTTATAATTATAGCATATAATCGGGAAAAAATCAAATTGTTGACTTGAAAAAACGTCAATATATCGGTAAAAACAATACTATAAACTTTGTGAAAAATTACAGAAAATATCCATTTCAAAATCGTATATTGTTAAAAACAACAAAAGGGCATACCCTCATGTGAGAGTATGCCTTATTTTTTATAGCATATCGCAGTATTTTATAAGTTCTTCTATCTTCTCTACTATGCGGTGCTGTTCGGCAAGGGGTGGTAATGGAATAAGATAATCCTTTGCCTTAACAATTGTAATTGTACCGACAGTAGTTCCAGATGAAAATTTTTTTATCATTTGTTTTAAAAACGGTGATTCAAATAT
>JAIDCY010000122.1 GCA_029055625.1 Ruminococcus sp.
AGATAAGTAACGGTCGCCGGAATCGGGGAGAAGTACGACGATATTTTTTCCCTTGTTTTCGGGACGTTCTGCCAGTATGGTGACAGCTTTAAGAACCGCTCCTGAAGATATGCCAACCAAAATTCCCTCACTTACCGCAAAATTCCTGCCCTCTGTGAATGCGTCATCATTTCCGACGGTGATTACTTCGTCGTAAATTTCCGTGTTCAGCACGTCGGGTACGAAACCTGCTCCGATTCCCTGTATTTTATGCGGTCCGGCTTTGCCCTCCGAAAGTACCGGAGACGTTGCCGGTTCAACCGCTACAACCTTAATATCCGGATTTTTTTCTTTCAGATACTCACCAACTCCGGTTACCGTACCGCCTGTTCCGACACCTGCAACGAAAATATCTACTTTTCCGTCTGTCTGCGCCCATATTTCCGGACCTGTTGTAGCCCTATGTACTACCGGATTTGATGGATTTATAAACTGTCCGAGAATTACCGCATCTTCTATTTTCTGTGTGAGTTCTTCCGCTCTGGCAATCGCACCTTTCATACCTTTTGCACCCTCTGTCAGTACCAGTTCCGCACCGTACGCCTTCAACAGATTTCTACGTTCAATGCTCATGGTATCGGGTAGCGTGATGATTATTCTGTAGCCTTTTACCGTCGCAACCGATGCCAGCCCGATGCCTGTATTACCGCTTGTAGGTTCTATGATTATCGAACCCTCTTTCAGTATCCCCTTTTTTTCGGCATCCTCAATCATGGCAAGGGCTATTCTGTCCTTGACTGACCCTGCCGGATTCAGATATTCCAGTTTCGCCAGAACTGTTACGTCTTTTATGTTCTTTTTCCTTGAGTAACCGTTCAGCTTCAGAAGTGGTGTTCCGCCGATCAGCTCCAGTGCACTTTGTTTTATTTCGCTCATATATAATTACCTCCGTTTTAATTCATATAATATCGGTGTGTTTACTATGTTCACAGTATATCAGATTTTTCTGTATTTGTCAACAATACATGATATATTATTATCCTATTATTTATGATATATAAAAGCTATCATTAATATATTATATTAATAAATTACACTTATAACACCTTTTATTTTATTCAATCTATGAACAAGCGTTCCGATTTTAATATAACTGTCTGCCTTTACAACAACTTTGAAATCCGAAATCATACCTTTATTCCTGTTATTGTAAACCTTTGCCCTGTGATTCAGAATTGTAATATTCAAATCCGCTATTATTCCGGTTATTTCATAAATCAATCCGTTCCGGTCTTTCGTCAATACTTCAATTGAAACAGGTTCATCATTATTTTTTTCATAACTAATCTGTCGATATATCGCCATAAACTCACTTCCTTAAATATTCATAGCATCCATTTCAGTTATATAATCAAGTGCCGGTACAAAAATATTGCCGTGTTCCGTGCCCTCAAAAACTTTTTTTCCTGCTCGGAAAGCACATAACTGTGTCAACGGATAAAGTTTCCAGTCATCGTTGTCAAGCGGTCTTGTGGAGAAAATAACGCTCTCCTCTTCCGGTTTATAGTATAATGTATTCTTCATATTCTGATGTATATATAATAATTCACCGTCAAATATAATAAGATTCAGCTTGTTTCTTTTCGACAAGGTAACTACAAAATTATCTACAATATCGAACCTCTGTTCAGGCGTTGACAGATTTTTTTTATTTATTTCATCCAGTAACGCCAATGAAATACGTTCAGAATCGGTGTCGCCTGTCTGAGTGTAAAGATATTTCATCAACTGTTTTCCGGAATAAATTGTACCGTTATGAATCAACGTCCAGCAACGACCGGTATTATCAGTCTGCCGGTAGGGGTGACAGTTTTCAGTTTTTATCGAACCTACCGTCGCTAACCGGATATGTGCAAGTGTATTTTTTTGAGGTTGAGTTTCCGCAACAATTCCGGAAATTGTCTGACTTTTTGCCGAACATTCCGCCTTTTTTATGATTTCCGTTATATTATGATTTTCACGCATAAGACCCCAACCGTGTGGGTGATTTGTTCCGTGACTGAAAAATTCTCTCAGATATTTTCGTATATCAGTTTCACGTTTTGCGGAAAATCCGAGAAGTTCACACATACAATTCACTTCCTGACTTTATTTTTTCGCAGATTCTCACACCGTTTAACTTCCGGCGTTCGTACTCTATAACGTCGTGAGTTCCGGGAAATTCAATGAAAAAATTTTCCATTTCTTCGATAAAATTATTTGCAGATTCTTTTATTGAAACGCCATCAATCATAACGTCGGAAATATCATACAATGCAGATGATTGATGATTTTCAATCGCTTTTTCCTGTAGTTCGGGGGTGAAATCAAAATCTTCCCTGTTCAGAAGATATATCAGAAACAAATGTGCAAACTCTAAATCTTTCTGTGAAATTCCGAGTTTTTCCAGTGGGTTAATGTCGAACATACGCAGTTCTATATGGTCAACGCCGTTATTAATTAACGCATCAAGTGAGTTTTCACCCCTTGGCTTCAGACGTACCGGCAGGTATAATTCACCGGCGGAAAAAAGAACTCCTTTTTTAATATAATTCTGAATACTCCCGATATATGCCGACAAATCGGTATAATCCAGTTGCGGAACAAACTGATTCCAATATCCTCGCCGACTATTACGCATTGAGGAAAATCCGCTGAATACCGTACCGTATGCATTGTCATGGTCAAATGACAAATCATATACCGGACTTGCGGAGGTCAGCAGAACAAGTAGCCAACTGTAACGGCTGACTTGTTTGAGAAGGCGGAAATACAATGTGTTTTTGTCTGTGCCGAAAGTTTCAAGATACTTTTCAGAAAACGAAAAATTAAAATGTATTCCGGAATACAGCATCATACGTTTTCCGTAACGGCGTGCAAGACTTATTCTGTAGTCATGTTTTGCGGAAAGAATACCGTCATAATGTGCAATCGGAATTTCTGATTCGTCGTCAATATGTGGTGGGTTACTATACAGCCATAACGTCTCGCCGGTCTGATTCAGAATATTTCTTGCGGTTGTATCAAGAGTTTCAAGATTTTTCATAAGTTCTGCGATACTGTCACATACGGGGGTAATAATTTCAAGCTGATTTTCGCAGAAATCCCTTGAAAGATGTTCATCGTCGAACGGATGCGGAGTCTGTGCAAGCCTGCCGTTTTTATCGATACGGAGAGTTTCACGTTCAAGCCCGAATTTTCCTTCAGACATGAAATTTTTCATTATTTTATCAGACATTCAGTTCACGCTCCGTTTCCCGAAAAACTTTGTCGAGTTCGTAAATCAAATCATCCGCATTTTCGATACCTACGGACAGTCTCAGCGTACTTTCTGTGATACCGTTTTTTTCACGTATTCCCGGCGGTACATCGGCGTGAGTCTGTGTTGTAGGGTATGTTAGCAGAGTTTCCACACCTCCGAGGCTTTCCGCAAATTTTATCATTCTGACCTTTTCCAGTACCGAAAGTGCAAATGCTTTGCTTTCCAGCTGAAACGTAATCATTGCCCCGAAACCCCGAGCCTGTTTTTTCATGATTTCATGTCCGGGATGTTCCGGAAGTCCGGTATAAATAACTTTTGTGACGGCTTTCTGTTCTTTCAGCCAGTAAGCTATTTTAAAAGCATTTTCCTGTGATTTTTCCATACGGATTCCAAGAGTTTTTATACCTCGGAGAATCAGCCAGCTGTCAAACGGTGAGAGACCTGCTCCGGTAGTTTTTATCAGGAATGAAAATTTTTCCGCAATATCCGCCCTTTTCGTGACAAGAAATCCTGCCAGCGTATCGTTATGCCCTCCCAGATATTTAGTACCGCTATGCACAACAATATCCGCCCCTGAATCAAGCGGATTCTGAAAATACGGCGACATGAAAGTATTGTCGACTATCAGAAGCAGATTATATTTTTTAGCAATTTCAGATACAACTGAAATATCCGTAACATTCATCATAGGATTTGTCGGAGTTTCAATGTAAATTGCCTTTGTATCGGGTGTTATGAAATCCTCGACGTTCTCCCTGTAAAAGTCTATATCGGAAAATCTGATACCATTTTTTGCGGACACATTACGGAAAAGTCGGATACTCCCACCGTATAAATCAGAATCTGTAATGATATGGTCATCAGGTCGGAAAATTTCCATAAGAAGAGAAATCGCCGACATTCCGGAAGCAAATGCAAATGCGGAAGTACCGTTTTCCAGTGATGCAACCACTTTTTCAAGATGTTCTTTAGTCGGATTCTGCAAGCGTGAATAGTCATAACCTGTACTTCTGCCAACGCCTGAATGTGCATATGTAGCGGTCTGATAAATCGGATAACTTATCGCTCCGTAATGATTTATAAAGTTCTCTTCCTCCTCAAGATGAAGACATTTTGTTTCAATATTTCTGTTCATTGTAAATTTTCTCCTTATATTTTGCGGTTTCTGTTGAATACATATAAAACACATCTAAATAATATGTTTTGATTGTAACATAAAATATTAAATTTGTAAAGTTCTTTTTTTCTCTAACGGGTTATAGTTTTTTTCTATAACATCATCTGAAATAAGTATTTCTTCATTGCCGAAGCAAACTAAAGGGTGAACTTTTGACAGGTTCACCCTTCTGCATTTGAAGTGTCTTAAATCCTGATAAAAAATCAGGAAATTTTCTTGTATAAAATAAATATTTTTCTGATAATATCGGAGAAATCACAGGTCTTGTCAAAATCATATACAGGAAATTCAGGAATCTGTCCCTCATCTGCTATCTGAGTAGTTATAGTTGTAGTTATCGGATTCAGTGGTATTGAAATTTCCGTAGCATTTGTGGTGATAACGTCCGTTGTTACCGGCTCGGTAGTCGTTGTTGTGGTGGGTTGTGTTGCAGTAGTAGTGACAGAAGAAATTACATTATCTTCTTTTTCGTCCGGCAGATACGCACCATCAGCGAGATTATCGGAAACGGCGAAAAACTGTGACCAGTAATACACACCATTTTTATAGAACACACCTACTCCGATATATTCCATTTTTTCGTTAAGGATATTGGCACGATGTCCGGCGGAGTTCATCCACGAATTCATGACGCTTTCCGGATTTTTCTGACCATAAGCGATATTTTCCGCTGCTGAACTGTATCTGATTCCGAGTTCCGACATTGCCGTATAACAACTTTTACCGTCCGGACGTGTATGTGAAAAACTCTTTTCTATTTCACGGGCTCTGACGTTTGCGGATTCACTGAGGAGCGGTGAAATCCTGACCGGTGGCAGACCATGTGCATTACGTTCCTTGTTTACCAGTAAGGCGACCTTTTCAGCGTATTCTTCAAGCTGTTCATTGTCATAACCAACAGCCTTCACTTCATTTACGCAACTGCTGAAATCCGGCGTATGTACATTTAATGCCATTCCCGATACAAGAGCACAAGCCATAATTGCTCAAATAATTTTCTTCATAAAAAACCTCCGTAATTTATATCTGAGATAATATCTCAATATTTAATATATCAT
>JAIDCY010000123.1 GCA_029055625.1 Ruminococcus sp.
CAGTATGACAGCGAAGTCGGAGAAGCTATGGCTCAGGAACTCGCACGTCAGCAGAGAAATCTTGAACTTATCGCAAGTGAAAATATCGTATCACCGGCAGTTATGGCGGCAATGGGTTCGGTACTCACCAACAAATACGCAGAAGGTTATTCCGGTAAGCGTTATTACGGTGGCTGTCAGTGCGTCGACGTTGTGGAGAATATCGCTATCGAAAGAGCAAAGGAACTTTTCGGGGCAAAATTTGCCAACGTTCAGCCACATTCGGGAGCACAGGCAAATACGGCGGTATACTTTGCCGTACTCAAACCAGGTGATACCGTACTCGGCATGAGCCTTGCAGACGGCGGACATCTTACACACGGTTCACCGGTAAACATTTCCGGTAAGTACTTCAACTTTGTTTCGTATGGTCTCGACGACGAAACGGAAGTTATAAATTACGATACAGTCCAGAAACTCGCAGAAGAACATCAGCCGAAACTCATAGTAGCCGGTGCGAGTGCTTACCCACGTGCGATAGACTTCAAGAGACTTTCGGAAATCGCTAAATCGGTAGGGGCTCTGTTTATGGTGGATATGGCACATATCGCCGGATTAGTTGCCGCTGGTGTACACGAATCGCCAGTACCATATGCAGACATCACAACCACTACCACACACAAAACGTTAAGAGGTCCACGTGGCGGACTTATCCTGACGAACGACGAAGCACTTGCGAAGAAAATAAATTCCGCAATATTCCCCGGTACACAAGGCGGACCTTTAATGCATACGATAGCAAGTAAAGCGGTATGTTTCGGCGAGGCTCTCAAACCGGAGTTCAAAGAGTATCAGCGTAAAATAGTTGAGAACGCAAAAGCACTCTCCGAGGGACTTTTAAAACGTGGTTTCAATCTCGTTTCCGGCGGTACTGACAATCATTTAATGCTCGTCGATTTAAGACCGTTCAACATTACCGGCAAGGAACTTGAACACCGTCTCGACGAGGTATATATTACGGTAAATAAAAACGCAATCCATAACGACCCTGAAAAACCGTTCGTGACAAGTGGTATCAGAATAGGTACGCCAGCCGTTACAACTCGTGGTTTAGGCGTTGAGGAAATGGAAAAAATAGCGGAATATATCTATCTGTGTGCTACCGACTTTGAAAACAAAGCCGACGAAATCAGAGCAGGTGTAAACGCTATCTGCGAAAAATACCCACTCTATAAGTAAAATAAATGGCGGACTTTCAGAAGTCCGCCTGATTTCTTAATATACCGAGTTTTTCCGCCTGCTCCAGAAGTATGGCGTTTTTTCCGTTCATAGTTCCGAACCGTTTACAATTGTTTACAACTGACCGGCATTTCTTCATGATTTCAAGTGCTTTTTCAACAGATTTTTCGCTTACCGGTTCAAAAGGTTTTTCGGTAATAATTTCAGTAGCGAGAGCTTTTGCAACCGGATATTCTATTGTATTTTCGTGTATGACTCCTACCGCAAACGGTATATTTTTCCGTTGTAAATGACGGTATATTTCCGGATTTCCTCCGGCTATCACGAAAATTTCAGGATTCCCTGCCGTTTTTTCAAGTTCAGCGGTACAGAAAGTGTAGTCAAAAGAATCACCGTCCAGACCGTACATATCAGCGATATATCTTCCGGAAAAAATTTCCTCAGGTGTACCGATTCGTTCGGATATACCGTTATTTATACACATTATCCGGTCAGATATTTTCCTTGCTAAATCGAGTTCATGCAGTGACATTATCACCGCAAGATTTTTTTCACGTACTAATTTCCGCAACGTGTTCAGCAACTCCATTTTGTGCCGTATATCGAGAAAAGAAGTCGGTTCGTCGAGTATGATTATTTCCGTATCCTGACATATCGCCCTCGCTAACATTACTCTCTGTCGCTGACCGTCGCTTATCTGGCTGAACGGGTTAAAAGCAAGATTTCCAACCCCTACAAGTTCCATTGCTTCACTTACTTTTTCCCTGTCCGTCGCCGAGAGTATGCCTAAACCGTTAGTATACGGATACCGTCCGGATTCGACCACCTCCCGACAGGTCATTAATTCCGGTGCTATACGTTCCGTCATAACCGCCGATACTTTTTTTGCCAACTCCGGAAGTCTTAATTTTTCTATGTCTTTATTCTCTATATATATTTCTCCGGAAATTTTTTTCAACTGCATAAGAATACTTTTAAGTACCGTAGATTTTCCCGAACCGTTCGCACCAATAAGTGTCAGAATCTCCCCACGGTTTACGCTGAACGTCACGTCGCCTACAATTACTTTCCTTCCATAACCAACTGTCAGTTTTTCTGTATTTAGTATGCTCATACCCCTGACCTCCGCCGTCTGCCGAGCATTACCCATAGCACCACTGGTGCACCGAATACCGCCGTAACCGAACTGATACCGATTTCCGTCGGTGCAAACAGGGTACGGGCGATAAGGTCACATAACATACAGAAAACTCCCCCACCAAGAAAACACGCCGGAATTATTATCAATGGTTTCGCCGTCCCGAAAAGCGACTTGACAATATGTGGTACGGCTATACCCACAAACGATACAACACCGGCAAAAGCGGTCACACACGCAGACAGTATACTTGATAACAATATTATTTCCAGTCGGAATAACCTTACGTTTACCCCCATATTCAGGGCGTATCCCTCGCCTATCTGATATGCGGTCATAGGTTTTGAAAGTAAAAATGCCGACGTCACACAGACCGTAACTATCACGGATATTATTTTTATGTCGACCCAGTCCGTACCGGAAAACGTACCGACTGACCAGTTATGTAAATTTATAATGTTTGAATCTTCCGCAAAATTTACGATTATGTCCGTAACCGCCGTACAGATGTAGCCTATCATCACACCACATACCACAAGTACGGACATATTTTTCACACGTCCGGAAATCGCCAGTATGAAGCCTGTCGCCGACATAGCCCCGATAAACGCCGACACTACAAGTGCCACAGAACCCAGAATTATACCACGTCCGGTGAACGCTATCATTAATATTGCGGTTGCGAGTTTCGCACCGGATGAGATACCCAGTACAAAAGGGCTCGCTATCGGATTAGAAAAAAAAGTCTGCAAAAGAAATCCGGAAACTGATAACGCACCGCCAAGCAGTACGGATGCAATCACACGAGGAAGCCGAATCTGAAAAATTATGTTTTTTCCCATAATATCGCCGTTTCCGGAAAATATTTCCATTAATTCCGCAAGCGAAAATCTGACACTCCCACAAGTAAGGCTTACGATAAATAATATTACCAGTCCGACCGCAATTATTGAAAATCCGGCTATATATCGGAGTTTTCTTTTCATTTTTGCTGATCACCTCCGTGTTTTATCCGAGTTTCATTAAGAACTCGGTTTTTTCAGAATTTCCGGTTATGATAGTGTGAAAATCCCGTATCATATCGCATACGCCAGTAGTCTGCTGAAACATATTTTTTCCGGTACACCATACGTTACCGTTCTGAACCGCTCTGAAATCTTTCAGCAGTCCGTTTTTTTCGGTAAGCTGTCCGATAGTTTCAATTTCACCGTCGACGGTACTATTATATACGATAATATCGGCATCACGGGCTTTTTCGTAAAAAGTTTCAATGTCCATATTCATAGTGGAAAGTGCGTTTTCGTCGGTTTTGAGGTCTTCCGCCGTAAAAATATACTTACCGCCTGCAAGTTCAATCATCTTTGAAATGTAATCGCCGGATTTGCGGACGTTTACCGTACCGTTTCCGGTAATGTAGAAAAACGCTACAACCGGTTTTTGCCCTGATATTTCGTCGGAAACTACTTCATCAAAGATTTTTGCCTTTTCATCAAAAAATTTAAATGCCTGCTCAGTGTTTCCGGTAATGATACCGTAAAGTTTGACCCATTCCAGACGTCCGAGTGGGTGGGGTTCGTAACTCGAACGCTCGACGATTACCGGAATACCGAGGTTTTCAAGTTGCTCTTTCGTATCCGGACTGTGATAAATCATAGTAGATTCAACCGCCATATCGCAACCGTTTGAAATAATCATTTCATAGTCGGGGGCGTTGTACTTCCCGACGTACTGAATATCGCCGGTTTCAAGGGCTTTTCTGACCGCCGGAAGTCTCCAGTCGTCCGACTTTGTGGATGTCATTTTCACCTTTCCGAGTGCATTTATACCGTCGAATAGGTCTACCGCCGAAGATGCGGGAACGTATATATTCTGCGGCTGCGTAATTACCGGAATTTCCGTATTTTCCGGCGTTTCCGTACCGTCCGGCACGAATACGAACCGCTGACCGTCCGCAATATTTATTTCATATGTACCGTCGGAATTTTCGTAAATTGAAAACTGTTCGGCATACGTGAGCGGTATTTTTTTCCCTGTACGTGTCGTCTCAACAGATTTTTCCGTATCGCACCCACACAAAATCATGAACGGAATCAGAATCAGAATAAATTTAATTAACTTCATATTCATTTTATGGTTGAGGAATCGAAATAAAGCGTGTACTCGATTTCATGCGGTGTACTCATTGCGGTGGTATCTGCCAGTACAGGGATATTGAAATCAAATTTACTTACAGGAATATCAAATGTTGAATTTTCATTATTTTCTAATGGCAAATATTGTTCATCATCAATTACCATGTAATCGTAATTATTACTTGTCCATACTATGCGTGCGATTGCCTCACCGTCTTTGACCGTCAACTTTGTATTCGGCGATATTCCGGCTTTTCCCGAACCGCCTTCAAGTCTGACGTCAACGGTATATTCACCGTCCGCAATTCCCAGCGATTCCACGGTATTTCCTGCATTTACGAACGCTTCCGCCGGTAAGGAATCCGCACGGAATAAAATTGTACGGTCGTACCACGTCGATTTTTTCACACTGTACGCCGAGCAGGCAATTCCCATATCGAGAGCCTCTACCGGTACGGTGAACTTATGTACGTTGTTTTCCTCCGTAAACGGTATGTAATCGCTTTCCGGTGACTTTTCAGCAGTTGCACTATCGCCCATAAACAGCCATTTATAGCCTTTTCCTGACATCGTCATTACCGCCGACATCTTACCGTTTCCGACGGTCAGTTCACACGCCGTAATCTTAAACATCGACGAACTCGAACTAACTTCCACCGGATAAACGCCGTCATTTAGTCCGTCAGCGTATATCGGAGACATTCCAGCCTCGACTACTTCTACCGGTGCGACGGTTGCCGGTTGATTTTCCGCTACAGACTGGGAATTTTCCGCCGTCTCACCACACGAGACAAGAGCGGTCAGCATAAAGAATAAAAATATTAATTTTTTCATAATTACCTCACAAAAAACAGCGGAGAAGTTACCTGCTCCGCCGGATTATTTAATTTATTGAATTAATTGCCGTCTGTACGTGGTCTGCGTAAATCCGCTGAATATCAGCATTTTCCCCAAGACCTCGCATAATACACTCGACGTCATAACCTTCCGCCTCAAAAACGGATTTCCACGAATCAGGGTCATCACCTGCCATATCGTTATTGGCGTGGTCACCGCAGACAACCATAAGCGGTTCTAAAACAACACGTTCATAATCGCCGTTTTTTACCGATTTTACGACGTCTTCAAGTGACGGTTCAGCCTCAACCGTACCGACGAAATAATTTCCGTAACCGTCGGCGGTCAATAAATCCTGCATTTTGCGGTAAATGACATTCGATTCCGCTTCCGTACCGTGTCCCATGAAACAAATAGCAGTTTTTCCGTCGTCGTAATCGGCAGTCCAGTCCACAATAGCCTGCTCAACCCGTCGGAAATCGTCGTCACTTGTGAGGAGCGGTTCGCCGAAAACGATTTTATCGAAAGCGTCGGAATACTGGGCTACCTCGTCAATAATATCGTTGTATTCAAAGCCGTTCATAAGGTGGGTCGGCTGGACAACAAGGGTTTTGACCTCGTTTTTTACCGCCCTGTCAAGAGCGGTTTTGACGTCGTCGATAAGTATTCCGTCACGTCGCTGAACGTGGTCAATAATTATATTTGCGGTAAAAGCACGTCTCACTGAAAAGTCAGAAAAAGCCGATTCCAAGGCGTTTTCAATCGCTCCGATAGTCAAACGTCTGCTGTCATTGAAACTCGTTCCGAAACTCACGACAAGCAATTCACTTTCACCGATACCGTCCTGATTTCTGACGTTATCAAGTGAAGCGTCGCCGGTCTCGTAATTTTCGTCGTCGATTTCTTCCGTTTCAGATTCTTCAGTCGTGGTTGCCGATTGATTTTCCGCTACAGAAGATCCCGGAGCAGAAATTTCCGAATTATCGCCACAAGCGGTCAATAACAAACCTGTCAGAGCGAGACAGATTATAAAATTAAATTTTTTCATTATAAAGTCCTTTCCTTCAGAAAGGCAGTTGTATTATGCAAAAAAAGCCCTCCGCATACGGCAGAAAGCATTGCAAAGCAGACCGTACAAAAAAAGCACAGTCTAAAACAGTACAATCAAGCCCTCGTGATTTTGAAAATAAAAATTTTCCGTACCAGTATTCCGGCAGGTTTCCTGACTTACGGATTATCATTGAGCGACAAGCCTTCCCGAAAAAATTTCAGTGACTTTGCCTGAAAACAGACAAAAAATGTCGACAACTCCCCGTTTACAGTGACGAGTTCGCACAGGATTCGCACCTGTTTCCCTTTTACCTCCTGCTCGCACAGGCGACAGAAGCACCGGTCTACTTATTAAATTTTGTAACGTTACATTTCGATTATAACACGATTCCGGAATTTTTGCAATAGTTCCGGGAAAAAATATGTATTTTGCATAAAAATATACGTTATTTTCCGCACATATATAGTAAAGCGTTACAAATGGCAGCCGCAACGTTACTACCACCCTTACGACCTCTGGCGACGATACAAGGGATACCGCTTTTAATAATTAACTCTTTTGACTGTACAACGTTCACGAACCCCACCGGTACACCGATAACAACCGACGGAACAAATGTTTTATTTTCGATATGTTCGCACAGTCTCAAAAGAGCAGTCGGGGCGTTTCCGACGGCGTAAATGACCGGTTTTTTCAGCTCCGACGCCTTATCCACTGAGGCGACGGCTCGGGTTGTACCGTTGATTTTCGCCCGCTCCGCAACATCTGCATCCGCCATGAAACAACGTACTTCACAATCCCATTTTTCAAGGTATTTCCGATTAATTCCGGCTTTCGTCATGTTCGTATCGGTGACAATTACAGCTCCGTTTTTCAGGGTTTTCAGGGCTTTTTCGACGACATTTTCAGAAAAAAACATATTTTCGTAATAATCAAAATCGGCGGTTGTATGAATCGCACGCATGACAATCGGCTTGATATCGTCGGGAATTTTTCTGTTACCGAGTTCATTTTCAATGATTTCAAAACTTCTGTTTTCTATCTTGTCAGGTAAGATATACTCAATATCCATTATTTAAATACCTCTTTCAATAATTTTATATAATATATCCATATTAATATTATTACGTACACTATCTGCGAGAATGTCAAATTGTTTTTCCTTATACGTCCGACGGTCAGAACATTTACCGGAATACGTCATATTTTTTTCCATATAAAGCCTTTTTACGATTTTTTCCGCAACCATACCATCAAAAATTCCGTGTATATATGTTCCGTAAACGTTTCCATTCTGCGAACCGCCAACGGAAGTTAAAATTTTTCCGTAATTTTCCGTTCTGCCCATATGGATTTCATAACCCTCAAATTCCAGACCGTTCAGACAGTCGAAAAATCCCGATATTCCGGTAAAAATTCCGGTAATCTGTCTGCGGATTTTTTCCGTTGAGAAAACCGTTTCACAGTCAAGGAGACCCATTCCGGCAATCGTCCCACCGTTTTCAACACCGTCTGGGTCAGAAATTTTCCGCCCTAAAATCTGATAGCCACCACACACTCCGAAAACCGGTTTTCCGCTGTTTACCGCCTTTTTTATCATGGTCTCCATACCGCTTTCACGTAACCACTTCATATCGGCAACCGTACTTTTTGTACCAGGAATCACGATAAAATCAACGTTTTCCAGTTCGTGACACTTTGTAACGTACCTTACACACACGCCGTCGTACTGTGAAAACACGTCAAAATCGGTAAAATTCGACATTTTCGGCAGTTTCACAACCGCAATGTTGACAATTCCGACAGATTTTCTGTCGAGTTTTTCGGAAAGACTGTCTTCATCTTCAATATCGCAGGAAATGTACGGAATAACGCCTAAAACCGGCTTATTAGCACGTTGCCGGAGAATTTCCGTTCCACTGTTGAAAAGCGTTTTGTCGCCTCGGAACTTGTTCACGACAAGTCCCTTAATCATACTAAGTTCGTCGGATTCAAGGAGATTAAGCGTACCGATAAGCTGTGCGAAAATGCCACCCCGGTCTATGTCACCGACGAGAATTACCGGTGATTCGGCAAATTTCGCCATTCCCATATTAACAATATCGTCCTGTTTCAGATTCAGTTCGACCGGGCTTCCAGCCCCCTCAATCACGATAATGTCATGATTTTGTGCGAGTTGATTGTAAGCCCTCATGATGTCCGGAATAAAGGCTGTTTTTCGGCAAAAATACTCTCTTGCGGTCATGTTTCCGACGGGTTCGCCGTTGACAATCACCTGTGAACCGGTGTCGGTGGTAGGCTTCAACAAAATCGGATTCATCAGCACGGATGGCTGTATTCCGGCGGATTCCGCCTGCATAGCCTGAGCCCGTCCGATTTCGTGACCTTCGGCGGTAATGTACGAATTTAACGCCATGTTCTGCGATTTGAACGGTGCACATGAATAGCCGTCCTGACGGAAAATTCTGCATAAAGCCGCCGAAAAAAAGCTTTTTCCGACGTTCGACATTGTCCCCTGAACCATTATTGCTTTAGCCAAATAAAGTCCTCCTCAACGCTGAAATCAGCAAAATATTTTCTTCGTGAGTTCTCACGGCAATACGAAAAAAATTTTTATCAAGTCCATAATAATTTTCACAATTTCTGATTAAAATTTTTTCTTTTATCAACATCTCATCAACCGGAAATTTACTTCTGAAAAAAATGAAATTTGCCTCCGCCGGAAAGACTTTGAAATGCAGTTGTAAGAGTTGATTTGTAAGGAAATTACGTTCTTTTTCGATATAGTTTAAAGTTTTTGCGATATAGTCAGATTCGTCAAGAACCGCAATTCCGGCGACTTGTGCCGGTACTGATACGCTCCAGTACTGACCAGTGCTACGGATTTTTTCCGCAAGTTTACTGTCGCCGAAAATGCCGTAACCAAGCCTCAAACCTGCCATAGCGTATATTTTGGTAAATGCTTTAATAATAATCGTATTTTTATTCAAAAAATTCATTGAACTTTTATATTTGCCGTCCTTGACAAAATCCATGAAGCACTCATCACATACAAGAAGTGTTCCGGTAGACAGGCATTTTTCCGCTATATTACGCAGAATTTCCGGATTAATTGTGTTACCGGTAGGATTGTTCGGACTGCACAGAAAAATAATATCCGTACTTTCGTTTATATATTTAATAATATCCGGCATGACAGAAAAATTATTTTTTTCATAAAGAAAATATGTTCGTATTTTGCAGTCGTTTGCGGAGAGAATCCTCGCATATTCCGAAAAACATGGTACACACAGAAGTGCATTTTTCGGACGCAAAAAGGCTATAATCCGGCAAATAATGTCGTCTGCACCGTTTCCGCATACAATTTTTTCAGCGAAAATTTTTTCTTTTTCCGCAATTTTTTCCGTCAGTTCCGTACAGTAAGGATCGGGATATTTTTCCCATAAATCATCCGATTCAATTACTGCTTTCCGGACGTTTTCCGGTATTCCAAAAGGGTTAATATTTGCCGAAAAATCGACAAAATTTCTGTATTTGTAAATGTTTCCGCCGTGCAAATCTGTCACAAAATCGCCCCCCAGATTACCATTCTGAAAACAGCTCCGAGAATAAGAGTTAAAAAAGATGTCATGTACATTAATTTATTTATTCTCATAATATCTTCGTTTTCAATACTACGTTTATTATCACCTATGAACGGTTTTTTATGAAGTTCGCCGAAATAATAGGCGTCTCCGGCTAGCCGTATTCCCAACGCACCGGCACAAACCGCCTCTGTCTGGGCGGAGTTCGGGCTTGCATGATTCCGACGGTCACGCCTCCATATTTTCAGAGCGTTTTTGCTGTCGAGTCCGAGAATTTTAGCCGAAAAAATCATCAGAACTGCCGTAATACGTGACGGCACAAAATTCAGAAAATCGTCTGATTTCGCCGCAAAACGTCCTATATCCGCATATTTTTCGTTGGTATATCCAATCATAGAATCCATTGTGTTGACCGCCTTGTAAAAAAATCCGCCGACCGCTCCGAGTACGGAAATGTACATCAGCGGAGCGGTTACGCCGTCGGAAGTGTTTTCCGCAACCGTTTCGACCGTAGCTCTGATTATTCCCGATTTATCGAGGTTTTCCGTATCTCTACCTACTATCATTGAAACCGCTTTCCGTGCTTTTTCAATATTTTTTTGCGCAATAGTTACGTAAACTTTCATACTTTCATTTTTAAGACATTTCGGACAAATTATATAGTAACACATAATACTTTCTATAAGTAATCCGATTAAAATATTATATCTGTAAGAAAATAATAAAATTATTAAAGGAATACTTGTTGAAAAAAATATTGTTGTCAGTCCGAGAATAACTCCGCCTGCTCGCAGTTTTGACGGCATATGGCGACGAATCAGCTTTTCCATTACCGATATGAAATTCCCGATTGCTCGTATCGGGTGCGGAAACCAGTACGGGTCACCGAGAATAAAGTCAATTATAAACCCCAGAATCATGGGTAAAATTAAAGTTATAAACTTCATATTTCCTCCAGAATGGCTATTTTTCGGGAAAAATATTCTACGGTAAAGCCACCGCCGTTTTTTACGTGCCATTCATAAAAATCTTTATGCGGTACGGCAAATTCAGACATTACCGACATTATAGTTCCACCATGTACAATCATTGATACAACAAGATTATTATATTCTCTTACTATTTCAAGAAAAGTTGCCGTACATCTTTTCCGGAAATTTTCCGGATTTTCACCATGTGGAAAAGTTGCCGTACCGTTGCTGTCAATCCACATCTGATAATCAGGATTTTCTGAAAGTTCAGCGTAATTTTTCCCCTCAAAATCGCCGAAATCGCATTCTTTCAGACCATCACGGACAATTATATTTCTGTCGGGATAGATAATTTCGGCGGTCTGAATACACCGCTTCATCGGGCTTGCGATAACCGCATCACACGCCGGACAGTCAATTTTTTTAATTTCAGAAATCCCTTCCGGACATAACGGTTCGTCGGTCACTCCGATGTATTTTTTGCCTATATTTCCGGCAGTTCTTCCATGTCGGATTAAATTTAAAATCATAAATCCCCCTTTATCGCCGTACCAATTCCGCAAGTTACCCTCACGACTATATCGGCATTTTCCGCTATGATGCACCCACATTTTCCGCAGATTTCACGCCAAAAACGCTCTTCACGGTCAACAGGTACTATCCCACAACCGATTTCATTCATAATAATTACAATATCTTTATTTTCATATATTATATTTTCAGTATATTTTATAGGGTCTGCATTTTCGGAAATAAGATTTTTTATAATAATATGATAATTGTTGATAATATCATGATTACTGAAATGTTTCAGTACAAAATCTTTTTTTCCCTGATACGCACCACCGGTAACGAATATCATTTTACAACGCCTCCCAGTACCTCACCGGCTACCGCTCCGATAAGTATTATAATTTCGCACATCTGCAGAAACCAGCCCGATAAATCGCCTGTTATCCCACCAAAAGTACTATAAGAAAACTTTTTATAATATATTGTCGTGAATATCATTGAAATTATACATATAATTCCGGAAAATATGTCAGAAAAAATCATTATTCCGGAACATATGACCATAATTACCGTAAGAACTGTAACCGTTATTTTTTTAGATGCAGTTTCCGTGAAATCCTGCAAAGAACCGCCTTTTTTTGCCGTCCGGAACGTAACCGCCGTCAGACCGCTTAAAGTTCTTGAAAGTACGTACCCAATTGCAATAATTACGGCTGTATGAAG
>JAIDCY010000124.1 GCA_029055625.1 Ruminococcus sp.
GATGTACCGTATGTAAACACATAAGGTACATTTTCATTCATAATTATAAATTCTTAATTATGAATTATTTAATACAACCAGTTCTTCACCGTCATGACTGGTATCGGGTAAATTACTGTGAGTTCCGTATAAATTACGGTAAGAATCTATAAAGAACCGGAAAAAACTTTCAAAATCCTCGTAGCCCATTGACTGCCAGTACTTATCATATTCCGGAGATTTATATTTTTTGAACTGTTCGGGTATATCTCCGGATTCCTCAAAATCGGCGATAACAACAGTATCGTTTTTGATAAAGTATTCCATATCCGGATAAACTTTGACGAAAACGACAGTAAAAGCGGTACATATTATAAGCGACACGACAGAAATAATAATACTGGCTATTGCAAAAGGTTTACCGCCCTGATGTTTTATGACAGACATTACAGCAAGTACGATAGCTACCGGAGCGGTAACGAAACTCAACGCCATACCGAAAAACAACAGGTTCACCATACTTATTATAAAAGATGCGGTAGCAAGACCGGTTTTTAAAGATTCGGGTAATTTATCGGGAGTTTCGGGGAAATCGTCGTAAAAAAAATCTTTATTCATGTAGACACTCCTTATAAATCGGTCTGCCAGTTCCAGTTACGGACAGCTAATTCATCGAGATTAAAGGGCGTTTTCTGATAGACGCAGTAGTTCAGCCAGTTGGAAAACATAAGATTTGCGGTGCATCTCCACGAAAAAACCGGAGTAAGAGCAGGATTATCCTGTGGGAAATAGTTATAAGGAATATGAGTATCTATACCTTTTTTGAGGTCACGGAAATATTCATTGGCGAGGGTATCACGGTCATATTCGGAGTGACCGGTAATGAAATACTGCCTGCCGTTCTTGTTGGCGACTATGTGTACTCCGGAAATATCGGAGGAAGTAAGTATCTGTAACTGCGGTATTTTTTCTATGTCCTGACGTCGTACTTCCGTATTGCGTGAATGAGGTACAAGAAAAACGTCGTCGAAACCGCAGAGAATACGACAGTTTTCAACCTCTGCATGATGTGGAAAGATACCCGACATTTTTCTGTCAAGTGTGTATTTAGGTACGCCGAAATGATAGTAAAGACCGGCTTGTGCCGCCCAGCAGATGTACATAGAAGAAAATACATGGGTTTTTGACCACTCCATAATCTGCGTTATCTCGTCCCAGTAGTCAACCTGCTCAAATTCAAGAAGTTCAACAGGTGCACCGGTTACAATCATACCGTCGTAACGATTATTTTTAATTTCGTCAAATTTTTTGTAGAAGTACTCAAGATGATATTTTGAAGTATTTTTCGATACGTGCGAAGCCATCTGGATTAAGTCAATGTCAAGCTGTATGGGGGTATTACTCAGAAGTCGCATAAGTTGTGATTCCGTTTCAATTTTTTTAGGCATGATGTTGACTATGACGAATTTCAACGGTCTTATATCCTGATGTTCCGCACGTTCTTTAGACATTACGAAAATATTTTCATTTCCGAGCGTTCTGAAAGCCGGTAATTCCGACGAAATGCGTATAGGCATACAAAAATCGCTCCTTTCGTTAATTTCTGTGTTTGCATTCGGAACATCCATTCATAAAGCGGTCAATATTTTCTGTAGTGTTACCGTCGGCGGTGAGGAAGCCGAGTTTCCGGATATTATCGAGACAGTCGGCAGTATCGAATACAAGGGTACTGATAGATTTCAGCGTACTCTTGAATATTACGGAACGTATAAGACCGTCACACAGGAGCAGGTCTCCGCCGTCGTCGAGACCGTGTATAACAGTACGGTCAGTTTCGTATGAGTAGGCGATATAACCTGTTACGGTGTTATTCTCGAAAGCCTCGGTAATATGGATGTTATCGCCGGAGAAGTCATAATTTTCATGGGAAAGATTTTCACGTATTTCAAGCATTTTTCAGTTCTCCTTACCGATTGCATTACGTATCGCACGGAGTTCTTCTGCGGTAAGTTCACGCCACGTACCAGGTTTAAGCATACCGAGTTTCAAAGGTCCTATACTTATACGGCGGAGGCGTGCGACTTCCAGCCCCACCGCCTCGCACATTTTACGGATTTGTCTGTTTCTGCCCTCTTTTATGGTAATCAGCAAAATAACCCGTCCCTGTTGCTTTTCCTTTACTACAACGTTAGCCGGTAAAGTTTTTTTGCCGTCGATTTCCACGCCTTCCGATAGTCTTACAAGCTGTTCGTCGGAAATGTCAGGTCTTACGGTAACACGGTAAGTCTTTGAAATGTGCCTGCTCGGATGCATTATGTTGTTAGCGAAATCGCCGTCATTGGTAAAGAGTAGCAGACCTTCGGAATTTCTGTCAAGCCTGCCGACCGGATAAACCCGTTCTTCCACGCCGTCGAGTAAGTCCATAACACAACGGCGGTCTAATTCGTCGGAAACGGTTGTAACGTAACCACGAGGTTTATTAAGCATGATATACACTAAATTTTTCTTACGTGGCATATACAGACGTTCACCGTCGACGGTAATAATATCTTTCGTACCGCATTTATCACCGAGTTTTACCGGTCTGCCATTGAGTTTAACACGTCCCTGAGATATGAGAGTTTCCGCTTTACGTCGTGAGCAGTAACCACAATCCGCAATCATTTTTTGTATTCTTGTTTCTTTCAATTAAATTCTCCTTTTCAATAATTTGTCTGTAAATTTCCGTAAAAGGCTTTTCTTAACCGGAGTTTTCGTTATTTTCCTGACAGGTACATCATTTTCAGCGTAAAGAGATACACGGCGTACTTCTCTTCCGTTACAGGATATACTTAATTGTGCTAGTTCCTCACCTTTTTGTACGGGAGCGTATACGAACGGTGCGGAAAGAACCTTGAAATCGAAGTCATCTGAATCCGCATTATATACAGTAACGTCTACGTCATCGGCGGTAAGCTGTAGCCTGTCCGTATCAGCACCGGCAATCCTTACGGAAAGATTATCCGGAATATCGAGTTTTATATTATGTGCGGTCTCGAATCCGTAATCATACATGGCGATATGGTCATTCCAGTCGTTGCGGTCATTGAGGGTAACGCATATCAGATTAACGCCGTCACGTTCACACGCCGATACAAGACATCTTCCGGCTTCATCGGTAAAACCTGTCTTCACACCATATACACCGTCATACATCGTAAGAAGTTTGTTGGTATTTTTCAGCCAGCGTGTATATGGCGGATTGCCGAATTCTGTCTTGATAGTCGGAGAGGAACATATTTCACGGAATATCGGATTTTTAAGTGCTTCACGTGCGAGAATAGCCATATCGTAAGCGGAAGAACCATGACCTTTTCCCTCCAGACCCGACGGTGTAACAAACCATGTTTTAGAAAGTCCGAGAGATTCCGCCTTATCGTTCATCATGACGGCGAAATTTTCAAGACTTCCTGCGAGTTTTACAGCTGTAGCATTAGCGGAATCGTTGCCGGACGGTAACAGCATACCACAACACAGAGCGTATTTAGTAACAATATCCCCTTTCTGAAGACCCATTGACGAGCCTTCCACCATTATTGCATCACTGTCCACTTCAAATTCTTCATAAAGGTTACCACTTTCAAGACATAAAAGAGTAGTCATAATTTTTGTGGTACTCGCCATAGGTAATTTTTCGTCGCAGTTTACGGAGTAAATAATTTCCCCTGTATCTGCGGAAATGAGTACCGCACCTTTGGCGGATACAACAGGTTCACTGACAGCCTGTACGTCTGAAGCGGAAAATAACGGCAGAAGCATTACCGTAAATATAGAAATCACAAATTTTTTCATCTGCATACCTCCGGAGCAAGTCCAATAAAATACACTTACATGATATGCAGATTTTGTATAGAGTATTCAGAAAACGGAATCAGTCGTTAATTATAATATCTGAATCGGAATCAGAATCTTTTTTCTTTTTCTTGTTCATGATTTCAGAAATCTTGCTGACAACATGAGGAACGGCACTTATAGCGGAACTCATCATATCGTCACCTGATTCAGTAGAAATCATTTCAGCTGAACCCTCAGGAGATACAACAAGAAAGCCTTCAGGTTTGATAGATATTCCCGCACCTGCTCCTCCTGCGAAAAGGTTTTTTTCATACTTTGAAGGCAAATCAGAGCCACCGGATGCGAAACCATACGAAACTTTAGAGACAGGAATAATAGTAGTGCCGTTATCAAGGCGGATAGGTTCACCGATAACGGAATTTACGTCAGCCATTTCCTTGATTTTTTCGATTGAAACACCTAAAATTTCGCTTACTGATGTTTTGGATTTTTCCATAATAAAAAATACCTCACTTTCCGGACTTCTTACGTCCGTTTTTTTCTGGAATATATATTCTGAACAGATAGACGGTAATAAACCACAGAGCCGAGAACAGGAAAGTATAAAGTCTGAAACTGATTTTACAGGAAACGTCCCACTTTGATTTATGCTTATCGAAACCGCAGTTTATATCAACAGTCTTGTAACTTACCGTAAAGAGTTCACCGAGCCATGCAAGCAGATTATATACCATACCGCTTACCGTACCGTATAATACCGCACACTGAAAGGCATCATCACCGGCAACAACAAAATCAATGTATAGTTTTTTAATATGGAATCCACGGAAGATTTTAAGAAGCGGACTTCCTGCGATTTCCCATATATTTATAAGAAATTCTATTTTGTCGGTAATGGATTTTTTATTTTCTTTTTCGGTTTCTTCTTCGTCATCTTCAGAATGTGTTTTACTTTCAGATTTTTCATCATTGACATTATGTGTTTTTTCTTCAGATTCTTCAGTTTGTTCATGAAGGCGTTCCTGTTCATACTCTTCAAAGTCTTCTACAACAGGGATATCTATATCAGAATTATAATAATAGTCTTCATAATCGAAATACGCTTCATAGTCATAAATATTTTCTTCCGGCGGAATATCCGGAGTTTCCGCAGATTTTTCAGTTGCCGGAGCAGGTGTTTTATTTTTTTTCCGTAAAATACCGTTACCGTCGGAATCTGTAAT
>JAIDCY010000125.1 GCA_029055625.1 Ruminococcus sp.
AATATGGATATGCTGAAAAATACGTTCATTGACAACGATATTCCGGTTATAATCGGTGAATATGGCTGTCCGAAAAACAACAAGGACGAGGATTCCGTCAGACTGTTTCTTACTTCCGTATGCAAAGAGGCTTATGAACGTCAGTTATGTCCGGTACTATGGGACGTTACCGGACTTCACTACAACAGAGAGACGTGTAAGATGTATGATACTCAGCTGAAAAACAATCTGAACGATATTGTAAATAAAAATAACGAAAATGTTTCCGGCGACCTTAACAATGATGGCGAATTTTCCGTCGCCGATGTTATACTCCTGCAGAAATGGCTTCTCTCCGCAACAGATACAAAACCTGAAAACTGGAAATCCGCTGACATTTACGACGATAACCGGCTTGACGTTTTCGACCTCGTTCTCATGAAACAAATGCTGACGATAAACTGAAATAAAAGGGTACTGAAATTCCAGTACCCTGTTTTTTATCCCAAAAACCACCGCAGACCGTTATATGTGTACTCGTTGGAGGCAATACCGTTATGTGAGTAACCGTCTTTCACGAGATACAGGAAATTTCCGTCTTCCGTGTCCGATAAGTCCGTAAAATAACCGGATTCACGCATTTTTCCGGAACGTCTGTTATCGTAACTGTATGCGAAATCGTCTGTACCGGTCATCATGAACACAAAATAGTCATCCTGATTATAATTTTCAGCAGTTTTCCAGATATTCTCGTCATCAAGAGATGTTCCGCAACTCATCGGCATAAAATAACTGAAGTAGTCAAGACAGTTCTGAAACGTCCGCCACGTCGCAACAGAACCCATTGAAAATCCACCGAATCCACGATGTTCACGGGATTTTTTCAGCTCTTCGGGAGTTGTATTTTCGGCATACGTACTGTATTCCGATTCAACAGCCGGTATCAAATCGTTGATAAGTTCGTTATGATAATTTCTGTTCAGATTCAATGCAAGACTGAAATCGGCACTATCCTGACTACTCGTATTATTGTACGTCGGACATACGATAATAACAGGGCTGATTTCGCCGTTCTGAATTGCGTTGTCAATTACGTTCTTAAACCCTGACGGATTCTGCGGAGTACCAAGCGTTGAGGTCTCGTTACCCCATCCGCCGTGCATGAGATAAAACACATCATATTTTTTGTTTTCAGAATATCCGTAAGGCAGATATACAACAGCACGTTTATTGAGTACCTGTGTTTTTTCATTGTATGTCATGGATTCGTAAGTATCATAGTACAGTTCCTGTAATGTACCCTGCTCATCTGCCGGAGTGTAGTAGCCTTGTGGTATGTTGTCGATACTATCGGGAGCAGGTTTACTGATATTTTTCCTCATCAGGCACAAATCGAACACATCGTATTTACCGTCACCGTCTGAATCGTAATCGTTTCCGTGTACGTTTGTAGTACGTGCGAGAAGAAAATTCTGTAAATTAGCGGGTTGCCTTTTACGTGGGATATTGTTGTCGGACATCTGATTTTCCCAGAAACTTACGGCATCGTATATCCAACCTTCCGCATTGGTACCCGTCCCGATACCGAAACCATGTGGCAGACCCTCATAAGCATGAAACTCCGTAGGAATACCGTAACTTTCAAGCATTTCAAGACGATTCCGCATAGTCCTGTAATTTGCAATGCCGTCACTCGTACCGACACACGCATATGTGGGAGCATCTGCCGGAGATACGCTGTTATAGCCGGTATACTGCATTATTACCGCACCCGCCTGTTGAATATCGTCTCGTTGAGTAAGTGCGGAAATATTATTGACGTTTCCGAGAGTTGCCACCATTCTCGCACCGGCGGAGCCTCCCCACAGTGAATAATATTCCGTATCGACTTCGAGTTCTTCCGCATGGTCGTAAATAAACTCAATTGCTTTCGCAAGGTCATTGTATGGGTCATCAGGACGGTATATCAACGCAAACGCATTATATCCCATTTTCGATACCTCCAGTGCATGAGGGAAACTGTCATGCATAGCCCCGACGTAAGCAAATCCCCCGCCGGCATTCATGATACTGAATTTTGCACCGGATTCACCCTTGAAAAAGAATAATCCCGTATCTTTTTTGGATTCGTCTGCCTGTATTTCTTCTTCACTGTAGATTGGATAAAAAATCTGCTGACCGTTTTCAGCACGTTCCGCAAGTGTATTTATAATTTCAACTGTCTTGTCCGACTGTATATTATTATACCATGTATATACACGGCTTGTACTTATTTCAGCAAGTGTCATATCGTCAGATACAGTACGGTCAACAGGGAAAAGAAGTCTTCCGAAATCTTTAAACGCCGGATTTGAAATTACTTCGCCAACCGTTGTATTTACATCTGCAAACTGATTTGATTTATCTGAAATACTTGCTTGTTGTGATGTTTCGGGAATTACTCCGCACGAAGTCAGAAGCATTAAAAATCCGGACACAATTATTGAAAGAAATTTTTTCATAGTCATTTTACTGATTTTCCCATTTCATAGGCTTGTATCATGTACGGAGTGTTTTTAATTTCACCCTTTTCGTAAACACCTGCTCCGCAGATGAAGCCCATTTCCTCTGCACCCTCAACGCATTCGGCATAACCTCTAAAACAGGCGAGTGTTGTATCAGCAGAAGAAGTGTCCGTATCTGCCATAGTTGCAATGTAGTAGAATTTCTTGTCACGAACTTCCAGCCACCTCGCAACTGTACGGTCAATCAGTGCTTTAAGCTGAGCATCGACGGAATAGAAGTAAACCGGGCTTGCAAGTACAATGACATCGGCATCAATCATTTTCTGAAGAACTTCCGCCATATCGTCCTTTATTGCACATATCCCCTCACTCTGTCTGCAATAATAACAGGCTTTACAGTAACCTATTTTCTTTTCAGCGATACGGATTTTTTCGACCTCGTTTCCGCTTTCAACAGCACCTCTCATGAACTCATCACAGAGAATATCGGAATTTCCGTGTTTCCGTGGACTTCCCGATAAAATCAGAACTTTCTTATTCAAAATAAAATCTCCTTCCGGTTTGATATTGTAATTTCATTATATCATACTATTCTTAAAAAGAGAAGTTCATATTTGTTAATCACTGTAAACCTTTGGGTTATTACTGATAAACTAATCGGAACTTCACAAACATAAAAGAGCAGGTTATAATATAATTACAAACGACAAAGGAGAATAAGTATGAAAAAAACTATTGCATTACTGACAGGATTCATTTGTATTATGGGTCTGACCGCCTGTGGTGAAGACAATTCGTCTGAAAGTTCTGTCACTATAATTAAAAATGAAACTTCTAAGCAGGAAACAATATCGGAAAATCCTGTTACTGAAACTTCCGAATTAGAAATAATATCAGACAATTCAGACACAGAGAGTACAGATGGAAAAACACTCATTGTTTACTACTCCGCATCAGGTTACACGGAAAAAGTTGCGGAATACATTGCTTCCGGAACAAACGGAGATTTATTTGAAATCGAACCTGTTGATATTTATTCTGACGAAGATTTAAACTGGACAAATCCAGACAGCCGTGTATGTTACGAACATGAAAATCCTGATTCAAGAGACATAGAACTTGTATCAACTGAAGTCGCTGACTGGGATTCATATGATACTGTTTTTATCGGCTATCCGATATGGTGGGGTGAGGCAGCATGGGTAGTAGATAATTTTGTCAAGGGAAACGACTTTACGGACAAAAAAGTAATACCGTTCTGTACCTCTGCGAGTTCCGGACTTGGTGAAAGCGACAGACTTCTTGCGGATATGGCAGGTACCGGAAACTGGATTGACGGCGAACGTTTTCCGTCAGGTGTAGCGGAAAACGACGTCAGGGAATGGGTAAATTCACTTGGTCTGTAAACCTTAGGGTTATTACTGATAAACTAATCGGAACTTCACAAACGTACAAAAACAGGTTATAATATAATTACAAACAACAAAGGAGGTCTGCTGTTATGGAATACGTACAGCTTAACAACGGTCTGAAAATGCCGGTACTTGGATATGGTGTTTATCAGGTCACAAAAGATGAGTGTGAAAGATGTGTCATTGACGCACTGAAAACAGGTTATCGTCTTATAGATACCGCACAAAGCTACTTCAACGAGGAAGAAGTAGGCAACGCAATTATAAAATCAGGTGTTCCGAGAGAGGAAATTTTTCTGACAACAAAAGTATGGGTAGAGCATTATGGTTACGAGGAAACAAAAAAATCCGTTTACGAATCAATGCGTAAATTACAGACGGAATATATTGACCTTATGTTACTACACCAGCCGTTCAGCGATTATTACGGTGCATATCGTGCGTTGGAAGAACTCTACAATGAAGGTATTCTGAAAGCTATTGGTGTATCAAATTTCTATCCCGACAGACTTGTTGATATTGCAAGTTTCGCCGATATCGTGCCTATGGTGAATCAGGTGGAAACACACCCGTTCAATCAGCAGACAGAGGCTAAAAAATGGATGGACAAATACGAAGTACAGATTGAAGCATGGGCTCCTTTCGGTGAGGGAAGAGGCGGGCTTTTTGAAAATCCTGTACTGACTGCAATCGGTGCAAAGTACGGTAAAACACCTGCTCAGGTGATGTTGCGGTGGAACATTCAGAGGGGCGTTGTAGTACTGCCGAAGTCTACACACATTGAACGTATGGAACAGAATTTCAACGTATTCGATTTCGCACTTGATAATGACGATATGTCAGCAATAGCCTCACTCGATACGAAAAAAAGTTCATTCTTCTCGCATTATGACCCTGCTATGGTAGAGTGGTTCGCAAAAATGGTAGAGGAACGCAAAACAAAACATGACAGTTCAAAGGAAAAGAAAAACTGGTAAAAATTTTAATCTGCTGTCCGTATGAATAATGCGGACAGTTTTTTATTAGGAGTGAAAAAATGAAAAAAAGTATTATATCAGTAATATCAGTTTTCGCCATAGGGACAATGACATTTGTCGGAAAGGTATCGGCAGAAAATATATTTAACATTGACGATTTGAAAAATCTTAAGAATTTTCTTCTTACTGAAGAAACATCTGACTTAACAGGAAAAGATTACGATTTAAATGATGATAAAAGGTGGGACGTATTTGATTTGTGTCTTATGAAAAAAGAGTTAGTTAATCAGCGGTCGGATAGAATAGAGTTCGGAAAACAGATGAAAAATGACTTTATTGTCGATAACGTACTTCATTCCGGTTCACAGGGAGATATTCATTTCAGTAGTTATATTCCCGAAAGTTACGACGGTTCTGAACCTTATGCGTTGTTTGTAACGCTACCTGGCTGGGAGGGATTGTATTTTCAGGGAATAGGTGCTAATCTTGTAGAAGGATTTCCATTTGAAGCAAGAAAATATAATGACAAAATGATTATTATTTCAACACAGCTTGATGACTGGGGTGAAACTTCCGCAAATATGGCAATTGAACTGACTGAATATTTTATTGAAAATTATAATATTGATAAAAATAAAGTATATCTTCACGGAATGTCGGGAGGTGGTGAAACAGGTTCAATTGTCATGGGGAAACGTCCGGAAATTTATACCGCATATCTTGAAACAAGTTCACGTTGGGACGGTGATTTAAATGTACTTGCAGAAGCCGGAACTCCCGTATATATGGCAATTGCGGAAAATGATACATATTACGGCTCTGATTACCTGAAAAACGCTTATAATGAACTTTACGGATTATATACGGAGCAGGGATTATCAGACAGTGAAATCAATGATATTCTTGTTCTTGATGTGAAACCTGACGAATATTTTACTGAACGTGGGTATCGTGACCAACACGCCGGAGGTAATGCCTTTTCAGCAGATACGGAAATTATGGGCTGGCTTTTCGGTAAAAGTAAATGAAAACCAGTTAAAACCTTATGGTTAATACTTGAAAATCGTACAGGATTATGTTATAATTATACCGTAATATCCGGAAAGGCGGTAATATTTATGTATAATCCACAACTGGAAACTTTTATAAAAGTAGCAGACTGCGGAAGTTTCAACAAAGCATCGGAAGAATTATATATTTCTCCACCGGCTGTCATAAAACAGATAAATCTTCTTGAATCCTCACTTAATCTGCGGTTGTTTGTGCGTACACATAGGGGTCTGATAATGACGGACGCCGGAAAATCCCTCTATCATGATGCAAAATATATTATCGGGTACTGTAACGAATCGGTTAACCGTGCGAGAAACGCCATGCAGAAAGAAGAAGCTGTTATCAGAATCGGCACGTCTCCGATGACACCCGGACAGTTTTTAATGGATATGTGGGCAAGTATTCATGAAATCTGCCCTGATATTAAATTCCGGCTCGTAACATTTGAGAATACTCCTGAAAATGCAAGGGAAATTCTTAAAAACCTCGGTAAGAATATTGACATTGTAGCAGGTGCTTTTGATGATAACTTTCTTGAAAGCAGAAAATGTGCAGGACTTTTACTTTCCAATGAGCCAATCAGATGTGCTGTGTCTATCTATAATGAATTATCACAGAAAAATATTCTTTCAATATCTGATTTGTATGATAAAAATTTTATGCTTATCAGGCGTGGCTGGAATGAATGTACAGATAAGCTCCGTGATGATATTGCAGAAAATCACCCGAAAATCAATACTATAGATTTTGATTTTATCAATCTTAGTATTTTTAATCAGTGTGAAAACAGTAATGATTTACTTATGTGTATTGATAACTGGGCAAATGTTCACCCGTTGTTGAAAGTTCTTCCGGTGGACTGGGATTATAAAATAAAGTTCGGACTTCTTCATTCTCCGAATCCGTCGCCTACTGTAAAAAAATTTTTAGAAACTGTCAGAAAAGTTGTTGGTTTACCTGATTGTAAATAATTTTATTATAAGTAAAATAAAAAAGGAGTATATTTTTTTGAAAGTCACAAAAGATTATATTTTATCAATTATAACGGGATTGATTGTAGGAGTACTGACCTTATTCGGACAAAAGTATCTTTCGACAAATTTTAATTTTCTTGCAAATTCGGGGGCAGTATGGCTTATTCCTGCATTTCTGATAAGTTATTTCAAAAAAGAAAATAAGTTACATTCTGTAGTCATAACGATTATATGCTTATTTGGTTGTGTTTATGGTTACTATATTTCGGAAGCTGTCCTGAATCATCATAGTTTTACATTTGAAAGAGATATTTTATTATGGACTATTGTTGCTGTCATTGCAGGAACAGTGTTCGGATTCGGAGCATATATGGCAAATCAGGATAACAGTAAGATGAAATACTTCGGAATGAATTTACTTCCGGCAGTATTCACATCAGAAGGACTGGACAATGTAATACATATCAAAGACTATTCCCATATGATTCCGGCTGTAATAATGAAAATAATTATTGGATTTACTTTGTATCTGTTAATTAACAGAAAAGATATTATAAAGTTAAAGAATATAATAAATTATGTAGTTATTACTTTATTTGGAATAGCCGGTTTTGCTGTTTTATCGGGGAGTATGTCAATTTTATAAATTATTATCTGGTATAAACCTAAAGGTTAATACTGAATAACTAATTGATACTTCTCAGAAAGTCACTTTTATGATATACTGGAAATGTAAAGGAAATACAATTCATTCTGCACGTGAATTACATTTGCTTTACTGGGGACAAATCATTGAAATGCTGTAGGTATGGGATTGTCCCGTACCTATGGTAAGGAGGTATATTAATGAAAATGAAAAAATTCCTGACAGGTATCGTCACGGCGGTAATGTGTATGACGACTACCGGATTCAGTACCGTCCATGCGGATACAAAAATATCATTTACAACCGAATATTTAAAAAATTTACAGGATTTTCTTCTCGGAAGAAAAACTCCTGATTTAAACGGAAAAGATTGTGACCTGAACGGTGACGGAAGAGTTGATGTTTTTGACCTTTGTCTGATGAGACAAGAATGTATAAAGTCCAATAATCAGGGAAAAACATTGGTTGTATACTATTCACTGGTACTGCCCGACGGTACGGACGCTTCCGCCAGTGCAAGCCGTGTTATTGTAGACGGCAAACCATACGGTACAACGGAATACATGGCGAAAGTAATACAGGAAGAAACCGGTGCGGATTTGTTTGAGATTCAGACGGTACAGAAATATCCCGATGAATATCGTGAAGTAACCAGTCAGGCAGAGGCGGAAAAAGATGCGGGATTTCGTCCGGAACTCGCAACACACATCGATAATATTGACCAGTACGACACTATTTTTGTAGGTTATCCGAACTGGTGGGGCGATATGCCTATGGCACTGTATTCTTTCTTTGATGAATATGACTTATCCGGAAAAACCATTATTCCGTTTAACAGTCACGGCGGAAGTGGTTTCTCTCAGACAGTACAGTCAATAGAAAAACTCGAACCTGATGCGGAAGTAAGCAAGGACGGATTAAGTATTTCAAGAGGAACAGTTTCAACATCAAAAAATACTATTAAAGAATGGATTGCAGATTTAGGCTATCAGAAAAATAATGAAGACGATTCACCGAAAAATCTTGTTGCATACTATTCCGCAAGCGGTACTACCGAAAAAATAGCCACTTATATCGCCGATGCAATGAACGCCGATTTGTTTGAAATAACACCGGTAAACGAATACACGGATTCCGACTTGAACTGGACAGATTCGGAAAGTCGTGTTGTACGTGAACATAATGACCTCGCAAATGTACACGTTGAACTTGTACAGAATACACCGGATAATTTTGATAAATATGACAATGTATTTATAGGTTATCCGATATGGTGGCAGGAAGCATCATGGGTTGTCAACGATTTTGTCACGGAGAACGATTTCACCGGAAAAAATGTAATACCGTTCTGTACTTCCATGAGTTCGCCGTTAGGAGCAAGCGGTACGAAACTTGCTGAAAAATCCGGTACTGGAAACTGGCTTGACGGTATACGCTTTACAAGTCGTTCTTCCGAAGAAGACGTACAGAAATGGGCAAAAGGTCTTGACCTGACAAAACCGGTAACCGCCAACAAAACTCTGATTGCATATCTTTCATATCCGTTATCAGACGGTACAGATGCTAACGGAAGTGCAAGCCGTGTGATTGTTGACGATAAATTATATGGTTCTGTAGAATATATGGCAAAAATCATTGAAAAAAATACAGATGCAGATGTATTTGAAATCCAACCGGCAGAAAGCTATGGAAATGATTTCAATACAGTTGCAGACCGTGCTTTAGATGAACAGGAAAACAATATACTCCCTGAGCTTCTGAACCATATTGAAAATCTTGACCAGTATGATACAATTTTTATCGGTTATCCGGTATGGTGGTATGATATGCCACAAATGATGTACAGTTTTTTCGATGAGTACGATTTCAGTGGCAAAACAATTATACCATTCAATAGTCACGGCGGAAGCGGATTTTCCGGCTCTGTTCAGAAAATCGCCGGTCTTGAACCTGATGCAGATGTGAGAACAGACGGTCTGAGTATTTCGAGAACTGTTATGGCGACTTCTGAAGAAAATATCGTAAACTGGCTTGAAAAAATCGGCATGAAAAAGGTATCGTAACAATCAGATACTCCCTTAATATACAAAAGGCTGTTTGTTGACACAGACAGCTTTTTGTTATATAATTTGGAATTATTTTGTGAGTTTACGATACATCTTCATAAGTTCCGCTACACATTCGGATTCAGTAATTTTTTTATCAAATCCGTACGCTTCCATGACCGCTAAATCGTTCTTCTGGTGTGCCTTGCGAAGTTCAGGGGGCATAAAAGTCTCATCATATAAGTCAGCTAACGAACAATCAGGGTATAGACTTCTTGCATCCAAAATAGCTTGTGCGGTATGTTCTATGCGTTCTGCCTGCTCCGGTGTTGGATTACACCAAGGGAAATTATTGTAAACTATTGTTGCCGAATAACTATAATCACTTTTTAATCTTCCACAAACAGTTTTCATCCATGCCATATGAACATTTGAAGTTAATACACCAAAATGATAAATTTCAGCATTAGGAATAAATAAAGATTTATTATTAGCTACAACATTTTCTTCGCAAAATCCCATAGGAATATATTTTCTATTTTCAGAAGATACCATAGGTATTAATAAAGAAATGGTTGGAACGTATCTATCTTCTGCGAAAAGCATAGGTGTTTCCGCTCTTTTTCGGGTCTGCTCCTTTTTACTGGCTAATCTAAATTCCTTGACTTGTTTTACTCTTTTGGCAACCGTAGGCATTTTTTTTAATTCATTTGGAGAACAATTTTTTAACCATAAGCAATACCTGACTTTTCCTTTTATAAATTCATCAGCACCGATATATTTTCTTATATATTTTTTGGAAATCGGTTCTTTTTGAATAAGTTCGGTATATTCATCAGGTGTAAGAATAAGATTTCCACCGTCAGTAGGACATGAACCTACAAACATTTCAGGAACATCATTCAAAGGTTTCGGACGTGAAGATATTATAATATTAGGTGCGTCCATAAGATAAGCATTAATATTTTTGACTGTTTTAAATTGTTTTCCATTGTATAATCTTGCGTTCATATTTATATAACTAAACCCGATAATAACACAATGTACTACTGCTTTTAAAGTCGCCTCGCTCTTCCATATGAACGAATTATAAGCAAAATTTATATAAATTCCTTTATTGAAAAGATAATCCCATAATGGCGGAACAGCAATTCCTTGACAAATAGAATTAGTTGATACAAAAGCACATCTGATTGAAGTATTATTCATAAAATCAGTTGCTTTTTTATACCAACAAGCCACGTAATCCAAATTGCCATAACCCTTTATTTGTTTAAAAATTTGTGCCATATCTTCTTTTTGACTTTTAGATTGATAACTTTTACCAACAAAGGGAGGATTTCCCATAATATAGGACAATTTTTCTTTCGGAACGACTTCTGACCAGTCAATCCGTAACGAGTTCCTCTCTACAATGTTTGCGTAACTTTTCAGCGGTAAGAAGTCTAAATCGTGTTCGATAATCTCTTCCGTTTCGTGCATCATTTGACTTTCAGCTATCCACAACGCCGTTTTAGCTACCGTAACAGCGAAGTCGTTGATTTCGATACCGTAAAACTGGTGTATACCTACCTTGATTAAACCGTCAAGGTTGAACATCTTCTGACCGTCGTAAATCGCACGCAGAGCCTCATTTTCCAACCGTCTCAAACTTATGTATGTTTCTGTCAGGAAGTTCCCCGAACCGCAAGCAGGGTCTAAGAACGTAAGCGTTGACAGCTTATTACGGAAGTCCTCTAATCTTGAAATTCTTGTCTTGTTGACTTTGATTTCAAGGACGTTTGTTAGTTCCGCTTTTAAAGCGTCCAGGAAAAGAGGGTCAATTACCTTGTGGATATTCTCTATCGACGTGTAATGCATACCGCCGGAACGTCGGGTTTCAGGGTTCAGCGTGGATTCAAAGACCGCACCGAAGATAGTCGGCGAGATTTCAGACCAGTTGAAAACCTTGCTTGCACCGTTTAGGAGCAGGTTGACTATTTCTTCCGTAAAGCGTGGGATTTCAATATTCTCATCGGCGAACAGTCCACCGTTGACGTACGGAAACGCCGATAAATCGTCATTCATGTAGGGGTCACGGTCTGCCGGTCTGGTATCGAGTACCTGAAAAAGTTTTATCAGTTTTTCACGGACTTCATCTACAGGAAATTTTTTTAAATAATTACCAAACATCTTATGATTTCCGAAAATGCCGGAATCCTCCGCATACAGACAGAAAACCAATCGGACACACAACATATTCAGACTTTTCAGCGTTTCCGGTGAATCGGGGTTCTTGTACTGTTGAAGTATCAGGTCATACAACTTGCCGACAAGTTCGCCTGCCTGTAGGGATATTTCCATTTCCCTTTCAATTCTGTCATTTCTGGTATCGACGAGGAATTTTAGGCGGTAATACTCTTTCGGCAAATCTTTTAAGAAAATCTGTTCAGGTTCACCGTTAGGTTTTTCCATATCGTATATCAGAAACTCCGAGAAGTTACAGGTAACTATCCACCGTGGGCGTTTAGAATACGGCAACATAGAAGAATATCGGACAGCCTGCTGATATGGAGACAACATAGAACCGTCCGATTGTCTGATACCTTTTCTGAGGTCTTTTCCGAGGCTTTTCTGTTCAATCATGACGTGCGTGGAATCAATGTAGCCGTCTATAAATGCTGTATGGTCAAGTTTTACCTGTT
>JAIDCY010000126.1 GCA_029055625.1 Ruminococcus sp.
GAAAATATCAAGTAAAATAAAAATAATCTATTAAAAATTGTAGAAATTCACAAAACGGTATGTTATTTAATGTGACATTTTCCAAATAATTATGTCATAAATTTTAATATTTGAATAATATTCGTCAGAATATGGATATTTTCCGGAAAAATGAATATTTATACAAAACCTCTTGACAACGTCTGGAATAAGTGTATAATATATTTATTGAATATTTTTTCAGGAGGTTTTTTTTACAATGGCTAAGGAAATAAAAAAAGTAGTACTTGCTTATTCCGGCGGACTTGATACATCTATCATAATCCCGTGGCTCAAGGAAAATTACAACAACTGCGAAGTAATCGCTGTATCCGCAGACGTCGGACAGGGTACGGAGCTTGACGGTCTCGACGAAAAGGCAAAGAAAACAGGAGCTTCAAAACTCATAGTTCTTGACTTAAAGGAAGAATTTATACAGGATTACGTTTTCCCGACTGTACAGGCTGGTGCGGTATACGAGAACAGATATTTACTCGGTACATCTTTCGCACGTCCTATAATCGCTAAGAAGATAGCGGAAATAGCAATCGCCGAGGGGGCAGACGCTATATGTCATGGCTGTACCGGTAAGGGTAATGACCAGGTACGTTTTGAACTCGCTATAAAGGCATTCGCTCCGGATATGGCTATTATCGCACCTTGGAGAGAATGGAATATCAAGTCAAGAGACGAGGAAATAGATTACGCAGAGGCTCATGATATACCGCTGAAGATTAACAGAGAGACAAACTATTCCAAGGATAAGAATATATGGCATCTCTCACATGAAGGTCTTGACCTTGAAGACCCTGCTAATGAACCACAGTACGAAAAAGAGGGCTTCCTTGAATTAGGCGTATCACCGATTACCGCACCGGATAAGCCCACATACGTTACAATACACTTTGAAAAGGGTATCCCGACCGCTATCGACGGCAAGGAAATGAACGGTACGGAAATAGTAACCACACTTAATAAACTTGGTGGTGAAAACGGTATCGGACTTGCAGACCTCGTTGAAAACCGTCTTGTAGGTATGAAGTCAAGAGGTGTTTATGAAACCCCAGGCGGTGCGATACTTTATCACGCACACGAAGTACTCGAAACACTCTGTCTCGATAAGGAAACCGCAAGAGTTAAACAGTATCTGAGTATAAAGTTTGCTGATATAGTATATAACGGTCAGTGGTTCACACCGTTACGTGAGGCAATGAGTGCATTTGTTACGGAAACACAGAAGACTGTTACCGGTGACGTTAAACTCAAACTTTACAAGGGTAATATAATCAACGCCGGAGTAACTTCACCGTATACGCTTTACGATGAAGAAGTTGCAACTTTCGACGCTGACGAGGTATACAATCAGGCAGATGCTACAGGCTTTATAAATCTGTTCGGACTTCCGATACACGTAAAGGCAAAACTCGACCAGAAACGTGACAACAAGTAATTTAATAATACATTTTGCACGGGCAGGGTAACTCCTGCCTGTTGTACTTTAAATGTAATATTCAATAAAATTCACGGTTATGAGGAGTAAAATGATTACAATAAGACAGTTTGAAGAAAAATACACACAAGATATCATAGATATTGTTTTGCATTTTCAGAATGACGGTACAAGACCATATGTTACAGTAGACGACCAGCCCGATTTATTGAATATTGTTGAATCATATATAAATAATGGTGGTAATTTCTGGATTGCTACAGATAACGATAAACTGATAGGTACAATAGGAATAATGCCATATAGTGCGGAAATTGCTGTTTTAAAGAAATTTTTTGTATATGAAAGCTATCAGGGTACACCTAATCATATTGGCAGAAAACTTTATGATGTTCTTTTGTCTTTTGCAAGAGAAAAAGGCTATAGAATTATTTTACTTGATACACCACGTAATACGGAAAGAGCACATAAATTTTATAAAAAAGCAGGATTCAGGAAAGTAAAAGAAGAGGATTTGCCGATAAAATTCAGTCACCCTTATAAAGATTGCGATATAAACGATTTCTTTTTATTGGATTTATAAACAGGGAGGAATAAAATGAGCAGGACTATTTTAATTTTCATCTTACAGCAGTACGCCGACTGGGAATCTGCATATATAACATCTGCGATAACAATGTTAGGACAGGGAAAGTATAATATAAAAACGGTGTCAGTATCGGGGGATTACGTACAGTCAATAGGCGGATTCAGAGTATTACCGGATTATGATTTGCAGACAGTACCGGAAGATTATGATGCATTGATTCTGATAGGCGGAATGACATGGAGAAGTGAGAATACACAACCGATAAAAAAACTTGTAGCGGATTGTCATAAAAAAGGTAAGGTATTAGGCGGTATCTGTGATGCTTCCGCATTTTTAGGGACAGCCGGAGTATTAAACGAAGTAATGCATACAAGTAACGACATCAACGACCTGAAACAGTGGGCAGGTACAGCGTATACCGGAGAGAAAAAATATATCTGTCATCAGGCGGTAAGGGATAAGAATGTTATTACCGCTAACGGTACAGCACCGTTAGAATTTGCAAAGGAGATTTTACTTGCTCTTGACGTCGCCAGTGAGGAAAAAATATCGGAATGGTATAATTTCCATAAATTAGGATTTTATACAGCACCTATGCCGAAGATGTAATATATGAAGTTAATTGATTATACAGGTTCGGAACTGTACAGGGGAACGGTTTTCAGGTTTAAAGGTGAATATCCGTTTTGTGAGGAATACGTTGACTTTATGATTTGTGAATATCCGTCAGTAAATGAAAATAACTGTCCGTTTGCCTTATATTGTATATCCGGATATTGTGCAGGACATATTGAGTATATTTTTCCGGCAGAAGCAAAGTCCGAAAATTCAGGGAGCATAGACAAAAAATGGATTACAGAAAACTGGAATAAAAAGATATACAATGGTTGCAATGTTGAGGAAATCGAACTGATTATATAAATTTGAATTTATATATTGATAGGAGGAAGAATTAATTGATTTTTTCTATTGTAGAAGAAAATCTGAAAAACATGGGATATTCAGTAACAATTTTTGAAAAAACCTGTGAAGCAGTTAAGTATCTGGATTTCCAAATTGATAATAAAACTGTTGGATTCGGTGGCTCAATGACACTTGAACAAATGGGGCTATATGAAACACTCAAAAGTCATAATACTGTGTTCTGGCATCAGCGAATACCAGAAGGTAAAACAAGCAAAGAAGTAAGGCTTGAGGCTAATAATGCAAATATTTATGTATCTTCTGTGAATGGATTGGCTGAAACAGGAGAAATCATAAATATTGATGGTAATTGTAATCGGATTGCTTCAATTTTTTATGGTCACGAAAAAGTTTATCTTATAGTTGGTGAGAATAAAATAGAAAAAAACTATGAAAGTGCTCTGTATCGTGCAAGAAATATAGCTGCTCCATTAAATGCGAAAAGAGTCGGAGCTGAAACTCCTTGTGCTGTTAAGGGTGATAAATGCTATGACTGCAAAAGTCCGGAAAGAATTTGCAGAGGATTTTCTGTTTTATGGGGTAAACCTATGACAGGAGAATTTGAAGTAATTTTGATTCATGAAAAATTAGGATATTGAAAAATTCCATTTTATTTTAATAATACTTAATAAATTATAAACAAGTTTGGTATTAGTGATTCTTACGGTGATGTTTTCGGAAAAGTATATAAACCCATAAATTCGGGAACATCTGATATATATGTAGGATATTCAATGAAAGGCGGTGACCCTATTAAATATTTTGAACTGTATCACGTTGAAGTTGACGAAAAACTGAATATAACCTATAATATGGAAACTATCGACAAGGAAACTTTTGAGAATGTTTGTGACAGGTGATTGATTATGGAATATTATGATATTGTTTTCAAGGGTATATCTTCCGGAAATGTAAATTATTTTATAAAGGAAATTTTTAATATAAAACAGGATAATATAATCAGTTCGCATTTCTGGAATGAAGAGTCGGGAGATTATGAATTTTCTGACGATATGGAATTAAAAGAATACTTTTCCGGAAATAATACAGCAAGTATCTTTACAGAAACGATAACTTTAAACTGTACTTATAAT
>JAIDCY010000127.1 GCA_029055625.1 Ruminococcus sp.
GGAATATATATGTACAGCTATAATAACACTTTTTCTAAGAAAAATGTAGTTATTTATGCAAGGGTTTCCACAGAACATGAAGCACAGCTGTCCGCACTCGAAAATCAGCTTGACTGGTATAAGCCGTTACTTGCCATGCACCCTGAATGGACTTTTATCCGTTCTTATGTGGACGAGGGTATAACAGGGACATCAGCACAGAAACGTCCGCAGTTTATGAAAATGCTGTCTGATGCCGAAAAAGGTGAATTTCAGCTTATACTTACAAGGGAAGTTTCAAGGTTTGCCCGAAATACCGTTGATACATTGCAGTACACAAGGCAACTGAAAGCTATGGGGGTTGAAGTTTACTTCATTAACGACAATATCAGGACTTTTGACGGTGACGGTGAACTTAGGCTGACAATTATGGCAACACTTGCGCAGGACGAGAGCCGTAAGACTTCAATCCGTGTGAAAAGCGGTCAGCAGACTTCTATGGAAAACGGCACATTTTACGGCAACGGAAATATACTCGGTTACGACAGACAGGGCAAAGACCTTGTTATAAATCCTGAGCAGGCTCGGACGGTTCGCAAAATTTACGACTGGTATCTTGACGGAATGGGTGTAAGACAGATACAGTTCAGACTTGAACAAGAGGGTATTCTTACTTCAATGGGAAAAAAACGTTGGTATGAATCAAATATCAGTAAAATTCTGCGTAATCCATTCTATGCAGGAATTATTGAGTATCACAAGCAGTTTACGCCTGATTATCTCGAACAGAAAAAAATAAATAACTTCGGTGAAATAGAGCGTCTGAGGGTACGTGGCAGACATGAACCTATTATCAGCGAAGAAGAATTTAACAAGGTACAGGAAATTATGGAAAGCAGAAGAATAAAAAATCCGAATAACAAGACGGGACACAAAGAAATCGGAAAAAAACCTGTTTCTGACGTATGGTGCAGACTGCTTGTATGTTCGTGTGGTTGTACGTTCAATCGGAAAGTTTGGCATAATTCGTCAAATGGTGTTCAGTACGGCTATCAGTGCTATTCGCAAATCCGCAACGGAACAGTAAAAACAAGACTTAAAAAAGGTCTGCCGATTGACGATATATGTACTTCACAGATGATAGCAGGCTGGAAATTACAGATGATGGCTAAGCATATCTTCAGAAACTATCTGAAAAATAAATCCCGTATTCTTGCGATTGCTAATGAAATGCTTGAAAAAAATATATCTGAAAAAATCACAACAGAAGATAATTCTGATTTGATTCAGCAGAAAAACAATGAAATCTCCAAACTTGAAAAACGTATGGGCAATCTGATTACTATGAGGGCAGATGGTGAAATCTCAAAGGAAATTTTTCTTTCTCAGAAAGCCGATATTGAAATAAAAGTCTCTGAACTAAGGGAACAGATAGCAGAACTTTCACCTTATGAAACTGATGCGGAATATGAAACTCCCGACTATGAGGAGAGAATAACTATTTTAAGATATGCACTTGAAAGATATATCGACTTTGAATCAGACAAGGACGTTCCCGAAAGTGTTGTTGAGGCGTTTGTAGAGAAGATTGTAGTCAATGAAAACTCTTTTGACTGGTATCTGCGGTTTACAGGCGATAATCAGCCGAAAACGTGCAATATCAAAGGACGAAAAGACAAGGCGGATTTTGAAGATTTCACTCCTGCGATAGCGGATAGCGGTACAGGCTGCCATTGCTGACCAGAAGTAATTTACTGACAAAAAACTGAATAACTGAAACATAACCCTCATGGCTCAAAAAGCTGTGAGGGTTGTTTTTATATATGTTGTTAATGTTGCATAATATATTATCCTGCTGTTTGTTTAATCCAACAGAATTATATTACAATTATGTATTTTTTGTTGACAGAGTATAATAAATATGGTAAAATTTATAAATACATTATATTTTGTATTTAAATAGAATATTATGTTATTTTAAAGGAGTTGATATCATGAAGAAAAAATATTTGTTTAGTGTTATTATGGCAATAGTTATGATGTTATCAATCAGTACACCTGTTCCCTTAAAGGTATCCCTGCCGTTGAAGGCAGATGCAGTTACTGACGTAAGCAATCTTAATCCTGTGGACAGTACATATACATTTATAAAAAGTGTAGAGGGATACTCTCCTGAATGTTTCTGGGATGTAAGTCAGTGGACTATCGGATATGGTAATAAATGCCCATATACTCATACTTCCAACGGTGTAAGAGGGCAGAAAGGCGGACATACAATATCGGAGGCAGAAGCAAGGAGTTTATTCAGTTCAAAACTATCAATTTATGTTAATACTTTAAAGTCAAATTGTAGTGGACTTTCAATGACACAGAATCAGTTTGACGCCCTTTTAAGTGCTACGTATAATCACGGAAATGTTAATAATTGTCCGCTTAAATATTATTTACAGGGACAATATACAGAATCTGAAGCAAGGGAAAAATATTATGTTTGGTGTATAAATGCCGGTACTGCTGATGAAAAGGGTCTTCGTAACCGTCGTAAAAAGGAAGCGGATTTGTTTTTTAAAGATGAACCTGCTCCCGAACCTGAACCTGTTCCGTCAGGGGGGGAATATTTCCCGAAATGTGATTCAGGTTATAAATCTCTGATAGATGCGCTTGACTCACTGGGTATAGATTCTTCAAAGGCTTACAGGAAACGTATAGCTGAAGCTAACGGAATATCAGATTATAGTTATTCGTCTGAACAGAATACATATATGTTAAATCTTCTCAAAGAAGGCAGATTAATAAATCCGGATGGTAAGCCTGAACCACCGGTTGAACTACCAACGTATAGTAATCTTACAGCAAATAAAACAATGATTGCTGTTGGAGAAGAAATTACATTTACTGCTTCTTCTGATAATGCAACAGGTTTTACAATCGGTATTGATAATGAAACTTCACGTTATATTACTCAGGAAATGCCAAATGGACAATTAACACTTACTTTTGACAGAGCAGGTTCTTATGGAGCTTATGTTACTTCGTATAATTCAGCCGGTTATAAGGATAGTAGTTGGATTGGTTTTACGGTATATGATTCAGCACCAACATATAGTAATCTTAATGCAGATAAAACAATAATTTCCGTATATGAAGAAATAACATTCACTGCTTCTTCCGACCTTGCAAGTGCATATTGGATAGGTATTGATAATGAAACGGAAAGATATATTACACAAGAGATGCCAAATGGAAAATTAACTTTGACTTTCGACAATGAAGGAATTTATACAGCATATGTAACATCATTAAATCCACTTGGATATGCTGATAGTGAAATAGTGAAATTTTTTGTATCTTCTCCCTGTGATTTGGGGAATGAAAAACTGGTATATATAAGTCAAACCTGTAGTAATTTATTTATGACGGCAGATACAGGAGAATTTACCGGAGCTCACAATGTATATGGTACTGAAAAGAATTTTCAGTCTTCTCAGATATGGAAATTGAAAAAGCAAACAGATGGTAGCTATAGACTACTGAATATGGGGAACAATCAATGTATGGAAGTATTTAACGGAACAGTAGCTAATGGAACTAATATCAGTACATATGATGAAACAGCATCATTTGAAAATCAAAAATTTAATTTTTATTACATCAATGGACATTATTTTATATCACCTGTTTGTACACCGTGTTTAGTTGATATGAATCCAGATGATTCGCATGATGTTGCTACTTATGATTATGGGGATGATTGGAGTTCACATCAGACATTTGATATAATTGAAGTTCCTGAATTTATTTTTGGTGATATAAATAATGATTTATCAGTTTCTGTTTCTGATGCCGTTCTTCTTCAGAAGTGGCTTTTATCTGAATCCGATTCTGAACTTATAAACTGGAAATCCGCTGATTTATGCGAAGACGGCAGGCTTGATGCTTTTGATATGGTTGAAATGCGAAAACTCATAATTAATTCTGCAAAATAAGATAATAAATAATTTATAAATAAATATATAATAGAAAAAAGTTTTTCCCCTTACTCTTACGAATAAGGGGAATTTTTTTGCATTTTGCGTGTTAGAAAATCAGTCAGCTATATTATCAGTCTATGTCGTCAACCGGTAAATCCTGCTGATTAAGCATTTCTATACATACCAGCTGTATAGCAAGTGCATCTTTTGCAGTTACGCCGTCATTTTTTCCGACACAATCGGCATTTTTAATACCTTGTTCGGAAAGTTTGTACTTCTCTTCATTCGGATTTGCAATAGACTGCATTATTAAAACTGCATCTGAAAGTGCTACTTCACCGTCACAGTTTGCGTCACCATACAGAGTATCTCCGGCGTTGCTTGTGTCGGGTTTATTTGTGGTAGTGGTAGTAGTTGCAGTAGGCTTCTGGGTAGTTGTAGTTGTCTGCTTCGGAGGTTCAGAAGCTCCGTCGGAGAGTTCACCGTAAACGATACCGCAACCAACTGTTGACATATATATTTTTCCGAACTCGTTCATATCGCCGACTATGAAGTTACCGTTACCAGTACCGCCGTAAAGATGGTCTGTATTTATACATACCCATGTTTTACCGCCATCCTGTGAACGATAGATACCCTCAACGTCTTCTTCAGTAGGTTTACCGTATATATACAGTGTGTTCGGGTCGCCGTCTTTTTCAGGTGCTCCGTAACCTATAGTCTTTGCATAGAATACGTCGGATTTTTCGATATTCTTTCCGCCGTCGGTAATAATATACAGACCGTTCCAGCCTGTTGCCATAGCAATCTTATCTTCAGAAATGTATGCGAGGTCTCCGGTATGGTCGCACTCGTCGTACTTGCATACTACCGATTTTGTGAAAGTCTTGCCGTAATCTGTACTTATATAGAAATCATATTGTGCATCGTCGAGGGTAGGTTCTTTTTTCGACATATCGGAAGACCAGTAAGAATTATACTTGATTCCTGAACCGTACACAATAGCCGGATTATTCGGGTCTACAAGCGGATATGTAGTTTTCGTACCCTCAAGACCGGTAGCATTTTCCCATGTTGCACCGAAATCATCTGTATAACTTATTGAAGCGTTATCGGCATTTGCCTTTATGATTCTGTATTTGCCGTCATCAAGTTTTGTGATAGCAAGTTTACCGCCACCACTCTGGAATTTAAGTTCTTCCCATGTCTTACCGGCATCGAGGCTGTAGTAACCTTTTGCGTCATGTTCGCTTACACGTGCCATAACATTTGTATCCGCCGGACAGTACGCAATAGCACTTGTTGAACCCATATTAGGCGTATACTGTAAACCTATCACATCTTCGTCAAGATGTTCAAAGCCGTCATAGTCACCGATAGCTGAGAACGGACTTCCACCAGGAACGCTTACAAAGTCAAGGGCAACTACTTCTTCAACGCCGTCGGGCTGGAAGTAGAATTGTACGCCTTTTTCGTCCCATACGTTATCGCAGGCAAATACACCGTTACCGGAAGTCATAAGAACTCTGTCTGGATTGCGGGGGTCTATAAGTATACCGCTACCCCAGTGACAAGCCTTTCCGTAAATCCAGTCGTAACCGTTCGTATCCATAGGGAGCGAAACAAATTCCTTATGTGAACCGTTTTCATCGTAAATAGTTTCACCTGCTCCGGGGGTTATATTCTGCCATGTTTCACCGCCGTCAGTTGAACGGTAGAAATAATCTCCCCATGCTATAGAACCGTCTGTCCATTCTTCCTCGTACCACTGGTCAGACCATACACCACAGGTACGGGCAACAAGTTTATTCGGGTCATTGTCGTCGGCTTCAATCATACCGATTGCGCTTTTGAGTTCGTCAAAACACGTAACTTTGCCGGTTTTTGTATCGTATTTATACGCACCGCCTGCACTTCCGGCGAAAGCAAGACCGGCTATATAAGTAAAGAAAATATTACCGTTTTTGTCGCTCGTGATTGAACATGGATAATTAGCGTCCGGTAAATCTTTTGAAAGCACTTCAAACTTATCGTCTTTAACGTCGGCAACGTGTATATTTGCCTGACCGGTCACGGAAGTACCAACGTATACTTTGCCGTCCTCAATCAGTATACAGCCGATACCATTCTGTGCGTTGTACTCCTTACCCTCTGTACCTCTTACCATGTGGTCAGTCCATGAGGGGTATTTAAGGGATTCTGTGAAAAGTCCTAAATCGTCGTAACCAATTACAGGATTCCATGTTTTACCGCCGTCAGTGGACTTTATAAGAGCGGATTTGCCTGCGGTAACGTCGCCACCGGCATAAATAGTATCGGGATTATCAGGGTCAATTGCGATAGGTTCAACACATTCTCTGCCATCGCCGTTACCGTGTACCTGTATCATATCGGTTACATCGGATTCCGTGAAAGTCTTACCGCCGTCAGTGGTCTTGAATATGACCGTTCTCGCACCGGAGAAGTAAGCACATCCGCAAAGGAAGTAAACAGTGTTGTCATCGGTAGGATCTATTGCCATACCCTTTACGCTTAGAAAACCTCTTTGGTCTTCGTTAAGGAAGCCGAAAAGCTGTACCCATTCCGATTTATCATAGTCCCACTTGTAAGCACCGCCGACGTCAGTACGGAGATACATTTCTTTCTGACCTGTCACGATACCGGAAGTGAAACCAGCACCACCAATACGGAGCGTATCCCATTTCATAGTATCTGCGACGCTATCAGATACGGCGGAAACATTGCCTGAAATGTAGCCGTTTGAGTACGGAATAGCGGAAACCGTCATACATGATATGAGGATTCCGGCTATAGTTTTTTTGAACAGATTCATAAAAAATTACCGTTCCTTTCATAATTTTATTTAATAATATTATAATATTTTCATACGGATTTGTCAAGAGATTATTATAAATTAATAATTGAGAATGCATAATTAAGAATTATGAATTGAGAATTATGAATTATTAATTATATCAATAGTTTCCCTCATCATGTCGAAAGGTTTGGTTTTCGGGGAAATTTTTACCGCAACGTATGATTTACCCGAACCGTTGAAAGTAATACGTCCCTTGTAGTTGCCGGAAAGTGCCATGACCTGTTCAGCAGAAAGGTATTCAGTATAGAAGTACATTGAACCGTTTTTCTGTGAGATTTCCGTTATACCGCAATGTGATGCCTTATTTCTGAGCAGGGATATTTCTATAAGACCCGTAACCGCTTCGGGAGGTTCACCGTAACGGTCAATGAGTTCGTCGATAAGGTCTTCTTTGTCGTCGGAGGTGTTAAGGGTCATAATTTTACGGTAAACGTCTATACGCTGATTCAGACTTGAAATATAATTTTCCGGAATATGTGCGTTTATATGTACGTCTATGAGACATTCCGGAATTTTTTCCGGTTTTTCTCCTCGTTCTTCAGCGACGGCATCGGAAAGAAGTTTCAGGTACATATCATAACCGACGGCTTCCATATGACCGTGTTGTTTACCGCCTAAAATGCTACCTGCTCCCCTGATTTCAAGGTCACGGAGAGCGATACGGAAACCACTGCCGAACTGTGTGAATTCTCTCATGGCATTCAGACGTTTTGAGGCTATTTCCGTAAGAACCTTGTCACGCTGATATGTGAAATACGCATAACCTCTGCGGTTAGAACGTCCTACACGTCCACGGAGCTGATAGAGTTGCGACAGTCCGAAACGGTCAGCATCATCTATAATAAGCGTATTGACGTTCGGGACATCAACGCCGGTTTCAATTATGGTTGTGCATACGAGGATATCAATTTCATGTTCAACCAGTTTTTCCCATATATCCGACATTTTTTCCTCGTTCATCTGACCGTGTGCGTATGCTATACGAGCTTCCGGAAAATATTCCTGTAACAGTGCCGTCCGTGACTGTATGGTATCAATTCTGTTATGGATATAATAGACCTGTCCGCCACGTCGTAACTCTCTGGTAATCGCCTGAATAATCATACTGTTATTGTACTCGACGACGTAGGTCTGAACCGGTTGCCTGTCCTGGGGTGGTTCTTCGAGAACCGACATATCACGGATTCCGGACATCGCCATATTAAGAGTACGTGGGATAGGTGTTGCCGATAACATAAGTATATCGATACCGTTGAATGCCTCTTTGAACTTCTCTTTATGTGCTACTCCGAAACGCTGTTCTTCGTCGATAATCGCAAGTCCTAAATCTTTGAATTTTACGCTTTTCTGAATTATTTTGTGTGTACCGATAAGAAAATCTATTCTTCCCTGTTTAAGTTTTTTTAAGATTTCCGATTGTTGTCGGGTGGTACGGTATCTTGACAGCAGTTCTATATTTACAGGAAACCGTTCGAAACGTCTTAAAGCTGTCTGATAGTGCTGATAGGCGAGGACGGTAGTAGGTGCAAGCAACGCACACTGTTTACCGGCAAGCACGCACTTCATCACCGCACGGAATGCTACTTCAGTCTTACCAAATCCGACATCACCACATAACAGTCTTTCCATAGGTCTTGAACTTTCCATATCCGATTTTATTTCAGATATTGCCTGTAACTGGTCATCTGTTTCTATATACGGAAAACGTTCTTCAAAATCGTGCTGGATTTCGTCGTCGGGATAGAATGCAAAGCCCTTACTCTGTTCACGTTTCGCATAGAGTTCGGTGAGTTCGTGTGCCATATCCTTGACGGAACGCCGGACATTGTTTCTTGTTTTCTGCCACTCGTTAGAGGACAGCTTATTTAATTTTACACCGCTTTCGTCCCGTGAACCTATATATTTTGATACCATATCCATTTGTGTTACAGGTATGTATAACTTATCCGTACCGGCGTACTGGATAGTAATATAATCCTTTACGACGTCTTCAAATTCGAGTTTCCGGATACCGATAAATCTTCCGATACCGTAACCAGAATGTACAACCAAATCACCCTCCGCAATATCTGCAAGACTGCGTATTTCCTCGGCTTTATTCTTTTTCCGACGCTTTTTGTTTCGGGTATCCATTGACCGACCCTGAGTGATAAGTACGGTTTTATTTTCCGGATACTCAAAGCCACCACTGAAACTTCCTGATATAAGATATACTCTGCCTGATTGCGTTATGATGTCATCGCTGTATATATCACAGGGGATATTATTTTTCTGTAAGTCATCACGTATTACAGGTAACGTTTTTTCGCTACCGGCACACAGCATAATCCGATACTTTTTCCGTATGAAATCCTGTAAATCTTCCGTCAGCTGTTTCATCTCGCCACCCCATACCGCCGTATGCAGAGCCTCAAAACTTATTATCCGCTTATAGTCTATACGCTCACCACCTTGTAAGAAGTTACTCATATAAAGGCAGACGTGATTTTCTGCAAGTTTCTGAATCTGTGGGAGTTCGATTATATGACCGTCAAGACCTCTGCACAGCTGACCTTCTTCAATAAGCAGTTTAATATCTTCGTTGTGACGGAGAGTTATACCGGAAGCGTTATCCATTACGGAAGAGTAATCGCTGAAAAATATGAGACCGTCGATATAGTCGAAAACGGTAGCCGGTGTATCGTAAATCAGATTATAATATTTCTGACTATGTGGGAGTACCTCACCTGCTCTTAGTCTTGTAACGTCGTTTCCGAGATTTTCCCGTACCTGATTTATACGTTTTCCACGTACTTTTTTCATCAGATTTTCAATACGTTCTGCGAGTAAGTCGTTATTGTAAAGCATCTCGCACGCCGGAGGTATATTTATACTGCCGATACTTTCCGTTCGTCTCTGAGTATCGGTTTCAAATTCTGAAATGGTATCAATTTCATCTCCCCATAGTTCGATACGTACAGGCTTGTCAGTATGTACGGGGAAGACATCTATAATAGAACCCCTCACCGAAAACTGTGACGCACCTTCTACCTTATCGCACCGCTGATAACCTGTACGGACGAGTTTTTCTATAAATTCCGTCACATTGATTTCCAGACCGTTTTTTATCTCTATACCGGCGGAAATAAGTTTTTCTTTAGGAATGGTAGGTTGCATTACCGCTTCCGTACTGGCACATATCACACCGGAACGGCGTTTCAACATCTTGTAAAGTGCGGAAATCCTCATATGTTCGTATTCGTGATTAGATGTATCTATCGACGTGAAAATCAGTTCTTTCGACGGAAAAATTACAGCAGTTTCCGTACCGGACATCATATTTATATCGTCACATATCCTGCGTGATTCCGCTTCCGTACCTGTTATGAGGAGATGTATTTTGTCGGTGGTAAGTGCGTGTACGAGATTAGCTCTGTGTACGTGGGAAAGACCTGTCACGGAAACAGGTGATATATTTTTTTCAATGACCTCACATAAATTTATATATCCGGAAAGTTCACTGAAAATATTTCTGAAAAAATTCATTTTATTGTCTCCAATCGGGAAATTGTTCTTTAATCAAATTAATTGTATCTGTTCATAGCTTCTTCGGTTTCGTCGAGAACCATAAGTTTCAGAGCCTCACAAGCATTTTCCGTAGATATTTTCATTTTTTCCATATCAGCCGGACGGAATTTGCCAAGCACCCATTTAGCTAAATCGTAATCAGGATGTGGTTTTTTACCTACACCGACTTTTATTCTTAAAAAATCGTCTCTGCCGGTGAGGTCAATGATGTTACGCAGACCGTTATGTCCGCCGTGACTGCCTTTCCGACGTATGCGTATTTTTCCGCAGTCAATAGAAATGTCATCACATACGACTATAAGATTATCAACGTCGAGTTTATAGAAATCCATAGCCTGTACTATAGATTCACCGCTTTTGTTCATGTAAGTTGTCGGCTTCAGGAGCAGGCACTTGAAACCCTCTATATCCACGACTGCCGTCTTACCTTTGAACTGCATTCTGTTTATCGTCGTTCCGTACTGTCCGGCGAGCCTGTCGACTACCTCGAAACCGGCATTATGTCGGGTATTGTCAAACTCCATACCGAAGTTACCGAGACCTGCTATAATATATTCGGGTGTACCGGTATTTTTGGCGGTATCATTTGAAATTTTGTCGAAGATGTCAAAGATACTCATATAAAATTACCTCCTGTAAAAAAAGATTCTGTAATATAATTATAACATTTTCTGCCGGAAATTTCAACTGTTAATTGTGGTATGTATGCGGTATAGAGATAAATTTTACAAAATTCCGGTAATCAGATTCCCATGAATTTATTTTTAATACTCTTGACAAAATATCAGAAGTATGATATACTTTATGTTATTACAGGTATATCCGGAAGAAATCAAAGGAGTTTTATTTATATGAAAATCAAAAAAATTATTATGGCTCTGGCAACAGTTTCTGTATTGTCACTGTCAGCGATGGGAATCTCAGCATATGCAGATGACGTAAATATTCCGTATACAGCATCTTCCAAGGCTCTCACTACAAGCGACGATACAAACGAGGTAAGACTTAATATTTATAATACATGGGGCGGAAACAACGTCGAGGACATAAAGAACGATACATCAGTAAGTAAGAAGATAGCGGTCAATTTCACGGTTTCCGGATTAGGTACGGAAGCGGTAAGGACTAACGCAGACGGTACGACGGAAGACTTATACGCATATCTTATAGGTAGCGTAGGTATGAACAGTGCGTGGAACAAGGACGAAAACGGCAACGCATCTGTAAAGATAACCGGCGACGGCGATTATACGGCAACATGGAATCTCGACGAAGATTCAGACGTTGTAGACAGTCTGATATTACAGACCAACATAAAAATCGCAGAGGACAAGACACTTTCAACAAGTGGGATAAAATTAAAGGTCAACAGCATATCTACAGACGGTAAAGGTTCTGCCGGTTCGACGACGGCTACAGGTACGGAGACCGCAACTACTGCAACTACTACTGAAACAACAGCTACTACAAATGCTACCACTACCGCAGAGGCGGAAGCTACAACCACAACTACTACCACTACAACACAAGCCGTTCCGACGGAAAATAATGCAACTCCACCAGTATCGGCAATATCTACACCTATAGCTAATGCACCTGCTCCGACTGGTGATGCCGGAGTAGGTACGGCGGTAACCGCTATGGCACTTGCGGGAGTATCAGTACTTATCATAATGAAAAAGAATAAATAAAACAGTCAAAAAAAATCCCTCTGAAACATTTCAGGGGGAAATATTTTAAGAAAATGAAGTATAAAAATATAGTATTAAGTTTGTTTATGTTTACCGTTTCATGTGGTAGGATTGTAGATAAGTGGACGGTAAACATACCGGTACAGGCAGATGATGTAAATGCGGTGACGTTTGACAGTGAAGATATATCATTTGCAACCGTGATAACTGATGATAAAGATTCCGCACATGGTGGACTGTCGGTAGTAGATGTATTAGGGAATAAAATGCTGAAGTTTACGGACGATATGACGGTTGATATTGACGGAAAAGTACAGAAAATATGTATAAATACCGCTGAACTTCTCGGTACGGAAAGACTATCGGAAGTACGGAGCATAGAGTTTGACGTTTATGCGGATGCGGTATCAGATGACTATATCAATCAGGACGGAATAAATAAAAAAGCCTCCGGAACTATATGTATCGGTGGCGGTACGGTGATAAGTAAAGGCAAATGGTACGATTTCGCCGAAACACAAGGCGGTGAGTATAACCTTGAGATGTCGGGAGCGGTACATTGTGAGTTTAAGTTTCTGCTTGCCGATAGCGGTTACTGCTGGGACGAATCCATGAACGACGCAAATTTTCTTATAATGCGGTGGGGTAGTGAAAACCAGTCCAATTTATACGTTGACAACATAGTATTCTATGACGAGAATAAAAATTCAATACCTCTTGCATGACAATTAATATTTTTACATATTTTCCGGAGCAGGTGGAAAAATTTACAGAAATTTAAATAATTTTCACAAAAATTTCCTTGACAAATCACTTTATTTATGATAAAATATATTGCAGATTTTATTTAAAAGGAGGTTTTTTTTAATGAAATTCTATAAAGACGGAAAATCAGTACTTGCACTGCTTAACGGTACAGCGGAAAATCTCGCAGAAGTGACCGCAAATACTACTGACGGTGCGGTTGAAAAACACGTACCGGTATACGAAGTAAGCGACGGAAAGGTATGTGTAAAAGTCGGTTCTGTGGCACACCCGATGATAGAAAGTCACTATATCGAGTGGGTAGCGGTACAGACTGATAAGGGTTTCTATACAAAATTCCTGAAACCTGAACAGAATCCCGAGGCTTGCTTTACAGTCGGCGACGAAACGGTAGAAGCTGTATACGCTTACTGTAATTTACACGGTCTCTGGAAAGCATAATCAAGAAAGGAAGTTTTTATCATGGCAGAAAACAAATACGCCGGTACTAAAACCGAGCAGAATTTAAAGGACGCTTTTGCAGGCGAATCACAGGCAAGAAACAAGTACACATACTTCGCATCAGTAGCGAAAAAAGCAGGTTACGAACAGATTGCGGAAATCTTCCTCCAGACCGCCGACAACGAAAAGGAACACGCTAAAATGTGGTTCAAGGAACTCGGCGGAATCGGTGATACTTCCGAGAATCTCCTCGCCGCTGCTGAAGGTGAGAATCACGAGTGGACGGATATGTACGAGAGAATGGCTCAGGAAGCGGAAGAAGAAGGTTTCAAGGCACTCGCTGTTAAGTTCCGTATGGTTGGTGCTATCGAAAAGGCACACGAAGAACGTTACCGCAAACTCCTTGACAACGTAAACAATCAGGAAGTTTTCGCAAAAAGCGGTGTTACAGTATGGGAATGCAGAAACTGCGGTCATATCGTAGTCGGAACATCTGCACCTAAGGTATGTCCTGTATGTGCACACCCACAGAGCTACTTTGAGGTAAGAAGCGAAAATTATTAATAATACTAATAGGGCGGACTGTTTTAATAGTCCGCTTTATATTTTCACGTCTGATACATCTATTTCACCACTCATCAGCTTAGGGAGCAGGGCATCACGCATGGCGGAAAGTCGCTGATTCTCTTGTTGTCTACTTATTATGCTTTCAAATATAGGTTTGCACATGTTGTTAAAATATGTAATTATATTATTATCTGGAATATAACACGGTGTAGTCATAATATCTGTTGCACTGATATTAGGTTGTGCACTGCCTTGACCACGATTTATAATTTCAGCCATAATATCGGGTAATTTTAACGTGCAAAATAAGAATGGTAATCTTTCAATTGGATTATTACCTAAAAGGAATCTTCCCACTCGTTGATTGACCAATATAGGTTTGTCATATTTTGGAACAACAGAAAACTTGCCTATAGTTGCACCAGTCATTGCTATCAGAACGTCTCCACCAGTTACTAAAAATTCTTTAGCAATTTCTATTTTATCTAATGAAACATATGAACAATCAGTTAAATTTAAAAAACCGTTAGTAATATTTTTTATTTTAACTACCTGTACTCCATCATCTATCCACCAAGAGCTTTTAAAAGCATATCCGGATTTAACAGAACAATAATTACCAATAACACCATTTTTTGTTGCATTTACTATTGAATTTTCAAAAATTGCCTGTGCCTGCTCCTCGAGATTCTGATTTATTTTTCTGTTTAATTCTATTTTGTCGTCGAGGGCAGAGAGAACAGAAGCTATTTTACATTGAGTTTCAAAGTCCGGTATTTTAACACGCATAGGTGCTAATTCTGACAAAAAGGTAATCTGCGGAAAAGTTCCCGACCTTGTTTCCGCTAACTGTTGCAGTTTATTGATAATTTCCGGAGACTTAAGAACATTATATAAAAAACGTGAAAGTACAATTTCCCTGTGAGGTCTCAGAACCATTAGTTTACTTGAAGCAATGTAATTTTCAGTATTATCAAAGTCAATATATGCAAATCTTTTATTTGCAGGTCTGATTTCGGAATAAAGAATATCATCACGCCGGAAAGTTTTTCGGAACTGTCCCTTTAAATTTTCGTTAGGAGCAGGGGAATGATTCAGTACTTTTCCGTTGAGAACGTCGGAAGTATTTATTAAAATTACCTGTTTATCGTTTCGCTTGTATGAATCGGAAACGGAATCGCATAATTCACCGATAGTATATTCTTTCCATTCTGACATAAAATCACCTCTTTATGAAAATTATACCATTTTCCGCCGGAGATGTCAATAAAAAAAGCACCTCCTATAAAGGAAGTGCTGTTGTTTTTATAGGAATTGTCGCATATCAAGGGATAGTTTTTCTTCCGTACCGATAAGTCTTCCGGCGATAGTCTTTGAACGTTCATCCGCTGCCTTGTACTGGTTAAGATACCTGCTCAGCGACTTTATACCCATATGACAACCATCAGAAATAAGTTCGGCAATGTTGCTGTCTGATTCGTCCATTTTGAGTTTAACATTAGTTTTCATCCATGACATACCTTTTGCAATCGGATTAGGGTCTTTGCCGTCGTCGTGATAGTCGGCGAGTGCTACCTGTAAATCCGTCTGGAGTTTCTGGTTTTCCGATTTGCTGTACTGTAGCGTGTTTCTTAGATTCTGGTCGTGGACGTACTCCATTACCTCATCTATAGCGGAAACACCCATTTTTACGCCTGCATCGCATTCACGGAGTAGTTTTATAGTATCCTGTTCAATCATAATATCAACCTCCTTTGCGATAGTATTTCCGGAAAAGAGTTATTTATACCTCAACCGTTCATATCGTCGACGAATACGTTAATACTGCTAATCTTTATCCCGATAGTCTGTTTAATAACGTCGCTTACCGAACTGATAATATTTCCGGTTGCCGACTGTATATCCGTACCGTACGTGACTTTTATGTGTATATCTATAATAAGACCGTTGTTATCTTTACGGATTGCGACACCACGCCGTTTAAAAAGTCTGCCATGCGTGATAGCCGATACGGTGGAACGGAATTTGTTGTCTGTCTCTACATAGGCGATTCCTGAACACTCGCACACCGTGTGACGTACTATCTGTGTTATATAATTTTCCGAGAGTGTAATTTTTCCGAAACTGTTTTCAGTATTCAACATATAAAAACCTCCTGTCTGATAAGGATATTATAACATTATTTCCGGATATTTACAATAGAATCACAAAATTTATATTGACTTTTTTTCATGATATGGTTATAATAGTTAGGTATCAAATTTTTTAACGACAGGTGATTTTATTATGAAGAACTTACTTTTTATAGGTGATGTGGTAGGAAAATCAGGTTGTGAATTTCTTGCGGAAAAACTACCGGAGATAAAGCGTACGTATAATATAGATGTTACCGTAGTAAATGCGGAAAATTCCGCACAGGGTAACGGTATTACGAGACGTTCGGCGGAAAGTATAGTAAAAGCAGGTGCGGATGTGCTTACTACCGGAAATCATGCATTTCGTCAGAAAAACGATCTCGATATTTTCGATAAGGATTATATAATACGTCCGGCGAACTATCCGGAGGGAGCAGGTATCGGAAAAGGTGTATGTACTCTCGATATGGGTGCGTATTCGGTAATGATAATAAATCTGATGGGTACGGTATATCTTGACCCTCTTGATAATCCGTTCAGTAAGATTGACGAGATTCTTGAAAATACAGATACTAAAAATATTTTCGTTGACTTTCATGCGGAAGCCACTTCCGAAAAAAAAGCAATGGGTTATTACCTCGCAGGAAAGGTTACCGGAGTTTTCGGTACTCATACACACGTTCAGACCGCCGACGAAACTATTATAGATTCCCATACCGCATATATAACTGATACCGGTATGACAGGCGTTGAAAAATCTTGTCTTGGTGTGGAGATAAAACCGGCTGTAGACAGATTAAGATTCCGCATTCCCGTAAAGTTCCGTGAGGCTTCGGGTAAATGTTTTCTGTGCGGAGTTGTTGTGACGTTTGACGAGAAAACCGGTAAAGCAGATCAGATTAAACGTATTGTTATAAGATAGTTTTTTAAAATTATTTTTTGTGTTTCCCTATTG
>JAIDCY010000128.1 GCA_029055625.1 Ruminococcus sp.
ATAATATACATAGTGCAGATAATTTTTTCTGAAAATTGTTGATTTTTATTCATTATAACAGTTGTTAAAAAAATAACAATCTCTGCATAAATAAAAATGTACTGGAGGAATACTATGGACATCAAACACTATGAAACAGTTGACAGCGTCGAAAAACTCGAAAGTGCGATACAACGGGTACGTAACGCACAGAAAATTTTTTCGACGTACACACAGGAACAGGTTGATAAAATTTTTCTGTCGGCATCATCTGCGGTAAACAAAAAACGTATATATCTCGCAAAACTTGCCGTCGAGGAAACCGGTATGGGAATAGTCGAAGATAAGGTAATCAAGAATCATTACGCTTCCGAGTACATTTATAATAAGTACAGAGATACCAGAACCTGTGGCGTAATCGAAGAAAATTCCGCATACGGTACGAAAAAAATCGCCGAACCTATCGGGGTTATCTCCGCTGTGATACCTACCACTAACCCTACTTCTACCGCTATCTTCAAAACTCTTCTCGCTCTCAAAACACGTAACGGTATCATAATAAGTCCGCACCCACGTGCAAAGAAGTCCACTATTGAAGCGTCAAAAATCGTACTCGAATCCGCAGTAAAAGCCGGAGCTCCGGAAGATATTATCGCATGGATAGACGTACCCAGTCTTGAAATGACTAATCTTGTAATGCGTGAATCCGATATTATTCTTGCTACCGGCGGTCCTGGTATGGTAAAATCAGCGTATTCAAGCGGTAAACCGGCGTTAGGAGTGGGAGCAGGTAACACACCGGCAATCATTGACGATTCCGCAGATATCGTACTTGCCGTCAACTCGATAATCCATTCAAAAACGTTCGATAATGGTATGATTTGTGCATCTGAACAGTCGGTAATAGTACCGGAAAGCATTTACGACAGGGTGAAAGCTGAATTTTCGGAAAGAGGTTGTTATTTTCTGAATCCGGAGGAAACCGATAAAGTCCGCAGAACTATCCTGATAAACGGTTCACTCAATGCGAAAATCGTCGGACAGAGTGCCGGAAAAATAGCGGAACTCGCCGGAATAAGCGTACCGGACAGTACTAAAATTCTTATCGGAGAGGTTGAGAGTACGGAACTTTCCGAGGCATTCGCCCATGAAAAATTATCGCCGGTACTCGCAATGTACAAAGCTACCGACATTTACGACGCATTTTCAAAAGCTGAAAAACTTATTGAGGATGGCGGTTATGGTCATACGTCGTCAATATATATCGACGTAAAAAGTCAGCCGGAAAGGCTTACGGAATTTCAGAACCGCATGAAAACAGGACGTATTCTGATAAATACACCGGCTTCACAGGGCGGAATCGGCGATATATATAATTTCAATCTCGCACCGTCGCTTACTCTCGGCTGTGGTTCGTGGGGTGGAAACTCGATAAGCGAAAACGTCGGGGTGAAACATCTTCTGAATATCAAGACCGTTGCGGACAGGAGGGAAAATATGTTGTGGTTCAGAGTACCGGAAAAAATTTATATGAAACGTGGTTGTCTGCCGTTGGCACTCGACGAACTTTCCGATAAAAAACGTGCATTTATAGTTACCGACAAATTCCTGTATGAAAACGGTTATACGAAACCGATTACCAATAAACTATCAGCAATGGGTATTCAGTACACCATATTTTTCGATGTCGAACCTGACCCCACTCTTGAATGTGCGGTAAACGGTGCGAAACAGATGACCGCATTCAATCCGGATGTGATTATCGCACTGGGTGGCGGTTCCGCTATGGACGCAGGAAAAATTATGTGGGTACTTTACGAACACCCCGAAGCCGATTTCATGGATATGGCTATGCGGTTTATGGATATACGGAAAAGAATTTACAAATTCCCGAAAATGCATGAAAAAGCGTCGTTTGTAGCAATTCCGACTTCTGCCGGAACAGGTTCGGAAGTGACACCTTTTGCGGTAATCACCGACGGAAAAACAGGTATAAAATATCCGCTTGCCGATTACGAGTTACTGCCGGATATGGCAATAATTGATGTCGATTTCCATATGTCCGCCCCGAAAGGTCTGACATCCGCTTCCGGCATAGATGCGGTAACTCATGCAATTGAGGCATACGCTTCCATGATGGCTACAGATTTCACCGACGGTCTCGCACTCAGGGCATTGAAGATTATTTTTGAATATCTTCCGATTGCCTATGAAAATCCGTCTGATGTTGTAGCACGTGAAAAAATGGCAAATTCCGCTACTATGGCAGGTATGGCTTTTGCTAACGCTTTTCTCGGAGTTTGTCACTCTATGGCACACAAATTAGGTGCGTTTCACCATTTGCCACACGGTATCGCAAATGCTCTGCTGATAGAAGAAGTAATGCGTTTCAATGCTTCGGAAACTCCGGTAAAAATGGGTACGTTCTCACAGTATGACTATCCGCATACGCTGTCACGGTACGCAGAAATTGCAGATTATTTATGTCTCGGCGGTAATGATGATACGGAAAAACTCGGTAATCTGATAAAGGCAATTCGTGAGTTAAGGCATAAAATCGGCATAAAGGACACAATAGCGGATTACGGCATAGAAGAAGAAACTTTCCTTGAAACTCTCGACATTATGACGGAGCAGGCTTTTGATGACCAATGCACCGGTGCGAATCCACGTTATCCGCTGATGTCGGAGATAAAGCAGATGTATCTTAACGCTTATTACGGAAACTGAAAGGAGGTAAAATTTTTATGAATACGGAAAATATAATCGCAGAAAGAATCAACAAGAAAATCTATCGGGACGGCGATAAGGTAATAAAACTTTTCAATGAAGACTATTCAAGGGCAGATGTCCTCAACGAAGCACTCAATCATGCGAGGGCGGAAGAAACCGGTCTTAATATTCCGGAACTCTATGAGGTCACACGCATAAACGGTCAGTGGGCTATCGTCATGGAGTACGTCGACGGTGATAATATAGCCGATCTGATAGCTTCCAATCCGGCAAAGTATGACGAATATATGAATCTTTTTGTTGATATTCAGATGCAGATTCATACGAAACGCTCACCGCTGTTAAGTCAGCTGAAGGACAAAATGAACAGAAAAATAAGTCTCACGGAACTTGATGACACTACAAAGTACGAATTATATACACGTCTTGCAAGTACGCCGAATCATAACAAACTCTGTCACGGTGACTATACGCCGTCAAACGTAATCATAAAGCCCGACGGTACGCCGTATATTATTGACTGGTCACACGCCACACAAGGTAACGCCTCCGCTGACGTTGCACGGACTTATTTAAGATTCTGTCTTAAGGGCAATATCGAGGGTGCGGAAAAATATCTTGACTTATTCTGTAGTAAAAGCGGTACGGCTAAAAAATACGTACAGTCATGGTGTCCGATAGTATCGGCTTCACAGTTAGTAAAGAAAAATAACAGGGAACGTGAAATACTGCTTTCATGGGTGAACGTCGTTGATTACAGCTGATTTTTTCGGGACAGGGTAAAACCTGTCCTTTTTTATAATATTTTGGATTTTTCTATTGAAATTGAAGTCATTAAGTGGTATAATATTTATTATAGCTGAAAAAAAGGAAGGATTTTTTTAGATGAAAAAAAATATCATGTTTGCGTTGATGTTCGCCTGTATGTGTACGCTTTCCGCTTGTGGTAAGAATATTTCCGGAATGTCCGTAAATCAGGGTACTGTAAACGAAGATACTTCTGAAGATAATGTACAGACGGATTTGCAGAATGGTTATACTGCCGGTACGGAATCTGCGGAAGTACCTGCTCCGGAAGTTACGGAAATACCAGCCGAAGATATACAAGCCGATACTGTACCGGAAGCTCCGGTTGAAGATACCGCAACGCCGTCAGTAATAGATTATACACCGTCTACCGCTAAAGCCGGTACGCCTGCTTCTACCGCCGTACTTCCGGCAGATGCTCCTACACCGGACGATTATAATTACGGTGCACCACCGGTAGTTTACGATATACCAGGTATAAAGTATATAGATAACGTTCTGATTGCCAATAAGTCGTACAGTTTACCGGCGGATTTCTACCCTGAACTTGATTCAACTTGTCTGAACCAGTTCTATAAACTACAGAATGATGCTTCCGCTGAAGGACTTGATATATATCTGTCGTCGGGCTTCCGTTCATACGAAACACAGGACTATATATATAATGATTACGTCGCACAGGACGGTCAGGAGGTAGCAGATACCTATTCCGCACGTCCCGGACACTCTGAACATCAGTCCGGACTTGCTATTGACGTAAATCAGATTGACGATACTTTCATAGGTACTCCGGAGGCTGTATGGTTAGAGGCACACTGCTGGGAATATGGATTTATTTTACGTTATCCGCAGTCTAAACAGGATATAACCGGTTATAAATACGAATCCTGGCATATACGCTATGTAGGAACGGATATGTCGTATAAGATTCACAGTAAAGCACTTGAAATGGGTGACCCATATCTTACTCTTGAAGAGTATTTCGGTATAGATTCTTATTATCATTGATTTCAGGAGGTATTTTTTGTATGGCTATTAATAAAATAGGTTTCGACAATGACAAGTATTTACGTATGCAATCAGAACACATAAGAGAACGTATTTCACATTTCGGTGACAAACTCTATCTTGAATTTGGTGGGAAACTCTTTGACGATTTTCATGCGTCAAGAGTTTTACCAGGATTCAAGCCCGACAGTAAATTACAGATGCTCTTGCAGTTAAAAGACGAAGCGGAAATAGTAATCGTAATAAATGCCGGTGACATTGAAAAAAATAAGGTACGTGGTGACCTCGGTATAACTTACGACGTAGACGTTATAAGGCTTTTTAACGTATTTACTAAAATAGGTCTTTACGTAAGCAGTGTGGTACTTACACAATATGACAATCAGCCTACCGCAGATGCTTTTCAGAACAGATTGGAAGCCCTCGGCGTGAAAGTGTATCATCACTATCGCATAAAAGGCTATCCGTCTAACCTCGAAAGGATTATCAGCGATAAGGGTTACGGCAGAAACGATTATATAGAAACATCACGTCGTCTTGTAGTAGTAACAGCACCTGGTCCGGGTAGTGGAAAAATGGCAACGTGTCTTTCTCAGATTTATCACGAACACAAAAGGGGTATAAATGCAGGTTACGCAAAATTCGAGACTTTCCCGATATGGAACATACCGTTAAGACACCCTGTAAATATCGCATACGAGGCGGCAACTGCTGACTTAAACGACGTAAACATGATTGACTCGTTTCACCTTGAGGCGTACGGAAAAACGACAGTAAATTATAACCGTGATATTGAAATTTTCCCCGTACTCAATGCGATGTTTGAGAATATCTTAGGTGAATCGCCATATAAATCGCCTACCGATATGGGCGTAAATATGGCTGGTAACTGCATTGTCGATAACGACGTTGTAAAGCAGGCATCTAAAGACGAGATTATAAGAAGATACTATACCGCAATGTGCGATAACAAAAAGGGAATCATTTCAGAAGATGAAGTCTATAAACTCGAACTTCTCATGAAACAGGCGAAAATTACGGTAAATGACAGAAAAGTTGTATCAGTAGCACTTGCTCGTGAGCAGGAAACAAATGCTCCGGCTACCGCTATGGAATTGCCCGACGGTACTATTCTGACCGGTCGCACTTCCGATATGTTAGGTGCATCATCTGCCCTGCTCCTGAACGCTCTGAAACATCTTGGCGGAATCCCTGATGATGTTCTTATGATGTCGCCGGATGTCATCGAACCTATTCAGAATCTTAAAGTAAAACATTTAGGTAATAACAATCCACGTATACATACAGATGAAACGCTTATAGCACTTTCAATCTGTGCGAATACCGACGAAAACGCCAGAAAAGCTATGGAACAGATTTCAAAATTACGTGGCTGTGAGGTACATTCTACCGTTATACTTTCGGCAGTAGACGAAAGAATTTTCAAGCGACTGGGTGTAAATCTCACCTGTGAACCTAAATATCAGTAATATAAAAAGCACACCGTTTAAGGTGTGCCTTTTTTTGCGTTTGGCGTGTTAGTTTGTTATTCTGTAATTATTTCACCTGTATCAAGATATATTGAAAAATATTCAGGTATATTGTCCGGACTGTCCAAAAAAATCATAATAATTTTATT
>JAIDCY010000129.1 GCA_029055625.1 Ruminococcus sp.
TCAAGTCCTTTCCGGAAACTTTTTCAAAAAACTTTTCATATGTGACCGTCGCCGTTACAAGCGACTTATTTATTATAACATAACCCGTCCGATTTGTCAAGACTTTTTTTAAAATTTTTCAGAAATTTCTGAAGACTTATATTCCGAAGTCCAAAAACATTTTTGAAAATTCAGTCTGTTCATTTCCGACAGCTTTATTATTATATCACTATTTTTTAAATTTGTCAACACGTCCGAATGTAGAATTTCAAAGCGGATTGTTTTTGGATTTTGTGGATTTCTGACAAAAATTTACGAAAAATCCATAGTCATACAAAATTCCTCTTCAGTTTCACGGAGGGTCAACGATATCTGACCGTCTCCGACGTAACCGGAATCAAGAATCAAATCAAACACTTTCTGACCGGTTATGTATTCCGACTTAAAGTTATCATACGCCTGATTATCGGCAAATTTCAGCTCTATTACGTGATTTCCGGTATCGAGTTCACGCCTTATAATAGTATCGGCTTCGGAGTTGTCACGAGCGAAAAAACCGTTTCTGACGTAATAGTTGTTACTGTCGGAATTGCATACAAACGGCGTAAAATAGAGGTTATCCGCAATATGAGTACATCCGAAGACGTCATCACTGCACAGGAAATAAACACGTCTCACACCGTCGGCGTAATCCATATCGTCCCAGGTTACGTCAATATTGTACCAGTCGTCGTCAATCAGAACCTGATTCCATGCGTGATTTTCGCCGTTATTGGTCTTTCCGGTCACAAGTATGCACTTCATGCCGAGACGTCCGGCAAGGTAATTGAACGCTTTCGCATACCCCTCGCAATTCGCCTGACCGTCCACCAGACAGCCGTAAGCCGTCGCACTGTACCGGTATTCATCGCCTATGTTATATGTACAGATTTCCGCTATTTTATCGTGAATATACAACGCTTTTCCGTAATCGTCACCATCAGGAGCACCGGAAATAATATTGTTCACGACGCTTTCCAGTTGATTGATTTTGTCGTCGATTTCGCCCACGTCCTCACGCATTACGATTTTAGCGTTTCTTATTTTCTGTGCGGTATAATATGTGGAATCGATATAGAAAAAACTGCCCTCCTGTTTTTCGAGTATGCAGTAAATTTTTGAATATGTATCGCCGGTTATGTCATACGGTAACGGGATACTTTCGTTTTTTGCGGATATACCGTTAAAAAGTGCGGAATATACAGCCTGCTCCTCTGTAGTGAGAAGTTCATATACAGGTTTTGCGGAGGAATCGGAAATATTCAAAAAAACCGTTTCCGGATAAGGTGTGAAAATATCCGAATTTTTTATGAAACATACGCCAAGAATCAGACACCCGATAATAACTATAGTCATAAACAAAAAAAGTAATTTTTTTATCATATTTCCCCCGATATTCAACCACTATTTAAAATCAGATTATATAGAAAAAATCCCGAAACTACTGCTTCGGGATTGTTACGAATAGCAAGGTTACTACCCCACTACTTTGGAGCGGATTACGAGGCTCGAACTCGCTACCTCCACCTTGGCAAGGTGGCGCTCTACCAGATGAGCTAAATCCGCATTTATGGTGCTTCCGGTCGGAATCGAACCAACGACACGAGGATTTTCAGTCCTCTGCTCTACCGACTGAGCTACAGAAGCGTTAAAAAAAGAAAGCGACCTGGAAGAGACTCGAACTCTCGACCTCTGCCGTGACAGGGCAGCGTTCTAACCAACTGAACTACCAGGCCGTATATGGTGGGGACTACAGGGCTCGAACCTGTGACCCTCTGCTTGTAAGGCAGATGCTCTCCCAGCTGAGCTAAACCCCCACGCTTTTTACTTTCTTTACCGTCGCCGTTGTTCCCTGACGACTATTACAGTATATCACATCTTTTTCAATTTGTCAAGGGTTTTTTGAAAATTTTTTCAGATTTTTTTTGACCTGCTCCGGATTTGCTTGTATATCGCCGAAAAAAGAAATAAAATTTTTCTTTTAACCTATTATGTCCTTGTCGAAAAGCCGGATTACTTCCATACGGAGCGGATTATTATAAGGTTTTTCAAGAAACGGGTCATCTGCGATAATTTCCGTCGCACACTGTCGGGCATCGTTCATGAGCTGGATATTACACGAAAGGTCAGCAATTTTCATAGGCGGAAGTCCATGCTGTGCGTTGCCGAAAAAATCCCCCGGACCTCTCAGTTTCAAATCCTGCTCCGAAATTTCAAAACCGTCATTGCTACTTGACATTATTTTCATACGATTAATACATTCTTCGGAAGTGTTGTCTGTTATGAGGATACACGAACTCTCCGACTGTCCACGTCCGACACGTCCACGGAGCTGGTGTATCTGCGATAAGCCGAAACGTTCCGCATTTTCTATCACCATTACCGACGCATTAGGCACGTCAACACCAACTTCCACTACCGTTGTACATATAAGAACGTCAGTTTTTCCGTCGTGGAATCTCTGCATTACCGATTCTTTTTCCTGTGCCGACATCTTACCGTGCAGAATTTCCACAGTATAATTTTTCAGTTCAGATTTCGTCACCTGCTCCGCATACGATTTTACAGCAAACAGTTCACTTTCGCTGTCCTCAATCATCGGACATACTATATACGCCTGCTTTCCGTCGTCAAGGTATTTCCGGACGTAGTTAAAAGCCCTGCTCCGTACCTTTCCGGTGACAGCGTAAGTCTTTACCGGTTTTCTGCCTTTCGGTAACTGTTTTATCACGGAAATATCAAGGTCTCCGTAAATCATGAGGGCAAGCGTACGAGGTATAGGAGTAGCGGACATTACCAGTTTATGCGGTGTATCGCCTTTTTCCGCAAGTGCTGTACGTTGTGATACCCCGAATCTGTGCTGTTCGTCGGTAATCACCAGCCCGAGCGATTTATATTCAACGTCTTTCTGTATGATTGCGTGCGTACCTATTATGACGTCGTATTCACCGGCGGATATTCCTGTTCTGATTTGTGACTTCTTTTTTGCCGTCAATGAACCGGTAAGCAGACATACACGCACTCCGAAAGGTTCAAGAAATCCCGTTAACGTTCTGTAATGCTGTATGGCAAGTATTTCGGTAGGTGCCATAAGTGCGGACTGTATACCGTTTTTCGTCGCAAAATAACACGCTATTGATGCAACCGCAGTCTTACCGCTTCCCACGTCACCCTGTAAAAGCCTGTTCATAGGGGTATCCCTGCATAAATCAGCTATTATCTCCGCAGATGCTTTTTTCTGGTCTTCCGTAAGTTCAAACGGCAGACTTTCCGTAAAATCTGAAATATCCGTTGATTTATCCATACGGAAAGCGGTATGTTTTCTGGAACGTCTCCGCATAATGAGCATACCGAGCTGAAGACGTAAGAGTTCATCAAAAGCAAGTCTTTTTTTCGCCTGCTCTATGGCTTGCATACCGTCGGGAAAATGTATATTCTCCAGTGACCACATAAGCGGTCGGAGACCATACTTCTGACGGATATTTTCCGATAATGTTTCAAACGGTTCATCATTACGCATCAGGTCTATAGCCTGCTTAACGTCTGCTCTTACCATATTTACTGTAAGTCCCTGCGTAAGCCTGTATTGTGGCTGAATATGCTTTATTTCGTCAACGGGGATATATGCCGGTGATGTCATCGTCTTTCCGTAAAGATTTTCCGTCACTTTTCCGTACATATAATATTCCGAACCTGTCCGGAGATAATGAAACCCATACATATTATTGAACATCATTACAGTTATTTCTTCCTTACCGTCAGTAGCTATCGCCTTACATATTATCAGGTTATTCCTTGTGGTATATACCGGCAGTTTTGATACTATTTTAAGCCTTATACAGTTATACTCATCCGTTACCGCATCCCTGACAGATACGTTACAATGGAAATTAAAATATTTCTTCGGAAAATGACATATAAGGTCATATACAGAATTTATACCTAATTTTCCGTACTTTTCCGCTTTTACTTTCCCTACTCCTCTTAACGTTTCCGTACTCTTGAATAATTTTGACATATCAGACACTCCATAACAAAAGCAGGGACGAACATAAAAGCCCGTCCCGTCAAATCAGAATAAAAAAACCGCCGTCAGCGTTTTTCACATATCAGCTTTATAGCGGTTCTTTCCTCACCGTCAATCTGAATGTTAGCAAAAGCCGGAATACAAACGAGGTCTACGCCGATAGGTGCGAGATAACCCCTTGCAATTGCAATAGCTTTAACAGCCTGATTTGCTGCACCTGCTCCGACAGCCTGAACCTCAACGGCTTTCTGTTCCCTGATAACTCCGGCAATAGCTCCGGCTACAGAATTAGGTGATGAATGTGATGAAACTTTTAAAATTTCCATGTTGTGTCCCTCCTGCAAATTAAGTATTATTATAATACCGGTATAATTCCGATTTCATACATTATATCATAAAAACAG
>JAIDCY010000013.1 GCA_029055625.1 Ruminococcus sp.
CATTATATCTGAGGGGTTTGTTGATAAAATTTCAGTAATTTTTTACAGGAAGGTGATTTTTTCATGCACAAAAAGAAAAAAATTCTATCGGCATTACTTTCCGGCGTACTATCCGTTACGGCTCTGAATAGTCTGTCGGTGATACCCTACGCAAACGCAGTGAAAGTAAACAACACACAATCAAACGTTGTTGAATATCTCAACAGGGGGATAAGTGCGGTAAATACCGGTGAAGGTATGCTCGTAAACTGGCGATTCCTCGCTACCGACCCCGACAATGCAGTATTTAAACTATATCGTGACAATACACTGATATACACAAGTACAGACAAAGACAACTCCTATACTAAGGGTGCGACGTGTTTTCTTGATAAATCGGGAAATGCAAAATCTGTATACAAAGTGGAATGTTATAACGGTTCGACCCTTCTGACAAGTGATACCTGTTCAATACAGGCAGATGCTCCGTATTTCGATATAAAACTGAGTCCGCCGAGTTCAAACCATACGCCGAATGATATGTCAGTGGGAGACGTTGACGGCGACGGTGAATACGAACTGTTTCTGAAATGGGATCCTGCCGATTCAAAAGACAATTCACAGAAAGGTAAGACCGGCAAGGTTTACATAGACTGCTACAAACTCAACGGAAAGCGTCTGTGGCGGATAGATTTAGGCGTGAACATAAGAGCAGGTGCACATTATACGCAATTCTTCGTAGCGGATTACGATTTAGACGGTAAAGCGGAAATGTGTTGTAAAACCGCTGACGGTACAATTGATGGTACGGGAAAGGTAATCGGCGACGCATCAAAGGATTACAGGGATTCTTCCGGCTTTATCATAAAGGGTGACGAATTCTACACGCTTTTCGACGGTGCGACAGGTGCGGAACTCGATACCGTACCATACGAACCCGCACGAGGCGATACGACCAAATGGGGTAAAACCAGTGACAAGACTAATCGTGTTGACAGGTTCTGGGGAACTACCGCATATCTCGACGGCGTTCATCCGTGCGTAGTTACAGGACGTGGTTACTATGCGAGAATGACCGCTACAGCATACAAGGTAGAAAATAAGAAACTCGTGAAGATGTGGAATTTCGATACCGGAACGAGCAGTAGCACACCCGGCTGGGGCGACGGTAACCACAATACTATGGCGGCGGACGTTGACGGTGACGGAAAACAGGAAATTATAACCGGTTCTACCTGTATCGACGATAACGGAAAAGTGTTATGGAATACCAATCAGGGACACGGTGATGCGATGCACGTCGGAGACCTCGACCCTGAAAATGAGGGTCTCGAAGCGTGGATTTGTCACGAAGATAAACCGTATGGCGTATCACTTATAGATTGCGATACCGGAAAAATAATTTTCCATAATAACGGTGCAGACGATACCGGACGTTGTTGTGCGGATAACATCTGGGCAGGAAATCCGGGTGCGGAATTATGGGGAAATAAAGAATCCGACAACTCCACGCCGGTAAAGAACGTAAAGGGCGAAACTCTTTCATGTAACAGACCCGCTATAAACTTCCTCACCTACTGGGACGGCGATCTTGAACGTGAAATTCTTGACGGTTACACGGATTCTCCGGCGAAAATAAGTAAAATGACGGAAAACGGTAAAATAACCCAGCTCATGCAGACCGACGGTTATTACACCTGTAACACTACTAAAGGTACGCCGTGTCTTTCCGCCGATATTTTCGGTGACTGGCGAGAAGAACTGATAGTCCGTGCCGCCGATAGTAAATCTATACGAATATTCACTACTACATACGATACGGATTACAGAATACAGACCTTAATGCACGATCCACATTATAGATCACAGGTTTCATCACAGAATACCGCATACAATCAGCCACCACATACGAGTTTCTTTATAGGTACGGGCTACGAAATGCCGGAACGTCCGAAATGTACGGTAAACGGCGTAAATAACGGCGGTGGTACGGTAGTAACGCCTGTACCTGATAAGACGGTAGCGGTAATGGATACAGTTAATAAGTACATGATTAAGAACGTCGGAAGCGGTCTGTATTTAGACGTAGACGGTGCAAAAGCCGAAGCCGGTACAAACGTACAGCAGTGGGGTGCGGACGGCGAAGCGGTACAGAATACATGGAAACTTCAGGATGCCGGTGACGGTTACTATTATATACGCTCATACGTCGGCGACGGTAAAACATACTATCTTGACTTGACAGGTGGCAAGACCGCTGACGGTACGAATATTGAAATATGGGCGAAAAATGAAAAAGATGCTCAGAAATTCAAATTTTTCGATAACGGCGACGGTACGTATACTATCGCTACAAAATCAACGAAAGATGCAAGCTGTCTGACGGTTGACGGTGATTCAAAGAGTTCAGGAGCAAATATCGTACAGAGTAAGGATAACGGCTCTGATTTCCAGAAGTGGACGGTAGAAAAGATAACCATTAAAGACGGTGCGAAACTTGACACATCTAAGAATTACATGATTCAGAATGTAAACAGCGGTCAGTTCCTCGAAATTAAGGACGGCAAAAATGAAGCCAGTGCGAACGTTCAGCAGTGGGGAGCGGATACCTCAAACCCTGCTCCGCATAATGTGTGGAGATTCGAGGAAGTGAACTGGGGTTACTATTACGTATATTCCGGTGTCGGCGACGGTAAATTCCTGCTCCAGTGCGACAACGCAAAAGACGGTGCGAACATCTATATAAACGACTTCCAGAAGTCGAGTAATCAGTACTTCAAATTCGTCGATAACGAAGACGGTACTTACACTATCGTAACACGTTCTTCAAAAGACCTTTCATGCGTGGAGGTCATGAACGCTGATAAGTCAGCCGGTGCAAACGTTCAGCAGTGGACGTGGAATGATAATAACTGTCAGAAGTGGAAACTGATACCTGTTGACTATACGTTACCGTCTCAGACTACCACCACGACGACTACAAAAGCTACAACAATAACAACAACTACTACTACTACACCAATTACCACCAAACCCGCAGATGTTCAGGGCGATCTGAACAGGGACGGCAAAGTAAATACGGAAGATGCGGTACTGCTTCAGAAGTGGATTCTCGGTCAGAACGTAACGCTTCCCGACTGGCAGGCAGGTGACCTCACCGGCGACGGTAAACTTGACGTTTTCGACCTTGTTTTAATGAGAAAAGCGATAACAAAATAATTTAACACGCAAAATACAAAAAGCTCCGGAACTCTTTACAGTTCCGGAGTTGTTTTTTTTACGATTTATCGGTATTGTTGAGAATTTTTACCCCACCTGTAGACTGTACGGTCTGCATATAGAGTGCGTTGTTGAGTTCGTAAGCCTTATCAAGTTTCGCCTGAATATCCTGTTTTTCTGCGATTGCATCTTCAAAGTCTTTGCGTAACATCTCGATTTCTTCCTGTAAAGCCTGTACGTTGTTTTCAGTTTCCTTTTTCGCCTTGCTCGATTTGTAACCGTATTCCCTGCCAAGTTCTTTTTCTTTCGCCGTCGCCCCCTCTTCCTGAGCCTTTTTAATGAGTTCGGGAAGTTCCGCAAGTTTCGCCTCAAGTTCCGCTTTCAGTCCGGCTTTTGATTCTATTTCCGCATTGAGTGTAGCAATATTTTCTTCAACTTCCGCTATTTTTTCCTCACGCTTAGCGACTTCATCACTCCATGCGTCATCAATTTTCTTGTTTTCCTCGCTTACTTTATAGCTGTATGCTTCTTCCTCTACAGCACGTTCATTTTCGAGTTTCTTTTTATTTTCGGCTATTTCCTCTTCAAGCTGACTGCGTTTTTCCTCTGCCTTTTCGATATAAGACTTATTGGATTCTTCAGAATCCGCTTTCATTTTTGCGATAGTTTCCGTTTGTTCTTCCGTTTCGGATTTCTGAGTATCCGCCTGTGCAAGACCGTTTGTTTTCATTTTGTTTATCATCTCGACGAATTTCACAAGTTCCTGTTCAACGGCGAGAATATTATGATACTCTGTTCTTTTCAGAGACTTTGCGATATCAAGAGCCTGTATTTTTTCGACGATTTCCTGATTCAAGTAGCTCAAATCATTATCCTCCTTTGCTTTCGGTGCGGTGGTATTTTTCTTTTTTTCCGGTGTGGGAGTGGGTGCAGGTTCAGGTTTCGGAGCAGGTGCGGGAGTGGGAACATTCACCGCCACTGGTACTGCAGATAATGTATTTTCCAGTAATCTTACGGCGTTCAACATTTCCGTCTTATTATTTTTACTCGTTATGCCTTTCGCATCAGCCGGAATGGTCAGTTTTTTCGTTCTGACTTCCAAAACGAGCCGTTTATAATCGTCAAGTATTTCCTGCTTGGTATTTTTTTCTGTAACCATAAGCGTTAATAAAATCCTTTCATGAGATTATTTTTTGCCGTTCTGACCGTTTTCCGTATTAAGAATATTTATTCCGCCTGTAGACTTAACGGTATCGGTAGCGAGCTGACGGCTTTCAGCGTTGCACTTGTCGAGTTTCGCCGACAGTGACGCATTTTCAGCGAGTACGGCTTTATACTTTTCATTGAGCCGGTCATATTCCTTTTGCAGTCTGGAAATCTGGAATTTGCTTTCCTGCTCCGCCATAGCGGTTTTGTAACCGTATTCTTTACCGAGTTCCCGTGATTTTTCGTCAGCACCATTTGCACGTGCGGTATTAAGTTGATTTTCAATGTCGTCAACTTTTTTCTGTAAATCGTCTATCTCGGCGAGGGCATCCTTAGCGGTTTTGAGCCTGTTGTTGACCTCTTCCTCCTTGGCGGACATAGCTTTTTTTCTCTCCGCAATTTCTTTGTCACGTGCCTCTGACTGCTGTTTTCTCGTACGCTTCAGGTTATAATCATACTCCGCCTTTTCACGCTGAGTTTCTTTTTTGTTGGACTCCCTGAGGGTGGCAATTTCTTCACTTACGGCATCTACTTTTTTATTGGTTTCTTCTTCTGCCGATTTTATCGCCGTCTGTACCTCTTCGAGTTCTTCCGCAAGTGATTTCTGGAAGTCCTCATAATTTGTCCGGAGGTATTCCGAAAGTCCTTCTTCAACCGTCTTCATAGCGGACCTGACAGCCTGTAAACCGTCCTTGGTGACGTTTATTCCGTAAAGTTTCTGAATTTCTTCTTTTTTCTCCTGAATTTTGTTGTTAATTTCGGTGTATTCCTTAGTGGTTTCCTCGTTGAGGATGTCCATTTTAATTATTTCTTCTGCGAGTTCGAGCGTATGAGCGATTTTTTCCTTTTCGATTATGCTTGAAGGTGTTTCCATGAGTTTATCTTTTTCCTGAATCGCTTTGAGTTCAGCGGAATAAGATTCGGAAATGTAATCTTTCGCACTTCGGGTATTGTCTAAAATCATAAAAAAAGTCCTTTCCGTAATTTTTTTGTAACAGTCAATATAATAAATAAATTCGTATCAGAATGCCGATATTTTATTGATAATCACCATATTTTACTGCTGTTTACAGTACTTATTATATCACAATTCAACAAAAAAGTCAATACACATATATTACAAAGAAATTTTTGAAATATGGATATTTTTTCATTTATATCACAATTAAAAAAAAAGCCGTACAGTTTTTTACCGTACAGCTTTTCAGAAAGATTTTTATTCAAAAGAATCAAGGTCGATTTCAGAAATAATCTGTTTAAGTTCTGCGAGTTCGTCGGCATTGAGCGTCACGCCCTTACCCATTCTTGAGTGGTCCGGTGACCATTCACGGATATCGTATTTAGGGTCATGACCGTTCCAGCTTACAAGGTTTATTTCCTTAGTCCAACCTTTGGCGTTTTCGGAAAGAACGCCTATTTTTTCAGTAATTTCAAACTTAAGTTCTGCCATAAAAAAACTTCCTTTCTTTAATGTGATAATAACATTCTAACACAAAAATAATAAAATGTCTATAGTTTTTACGGAAAAATTTTTCATTTCTCCGCAAACCCTGAAATTTTTCTGTAAACGTCTTTCCAGTCGTAAACCCTCGTAATATTTCTGTGACTTACATCTTTATTATACGACGTATCGAAGAGCAGGACTTTCACCCCATTTTCCGCAAGATACAGGGAAATATCAGGTCTGTCGTCAATCATTATGTCTGCGGAGAAGCGTTTTATTCCTTTTAACTTATCTGGTGCACCTTTACGGTCGGAACAGAAAAAAATACCGTCAAAATTGAATCTGTTTTCCCTTAACCACTTCTTATAGACGCATCTGCTGTAAAGACCTAAAAGTCCGTGACCTGATGCGAATTTCCGGGCGGTAATCTGGTATAGTTCATGCCCGTCCTGCCGGAGTTTCCGGAGTACTGCACGGGCATATTTACGAGGTTTCCAGGTTTTGCAGTAGGTGAAGAAGAAACGTACAGCAAAAATAATTTCCTGTTTTCTTGTACATCCGAAAATATCGGTAGGATTCATTGAGTTGCATTTTCTTGGTTTCCGCCCGAACCACTTTTCACCATAATGAAAAATATAAGCTGTCATATCAGTAAGTACACCATCGCAGTCAACGCCGATAATCATTTTTTTACCACCTCATAATTTTTTCTTATTTTTATTTTGCGATATTATTTTTATCATTAATATTATATATTATCCTTAAAGTAATGTCAAGATAAAAAAATCCGCTACAGGAAATTTTTTACCCGTAGCAGATTGATTTTATTTTTTTACTATACTGAATCAGCTTTGAAGATTGCCTTTTATTACAAGTGTGCTTACGGACGGCTGAACTGTCCACGCACCAGTCTGAGGGTCCTGAGCGAAAGTAGCAGGCGGAACTTCAATCTGTCCTGCGGTAGTGACAAATTCGCCGGTTGTGGTATCGTAAGTGTAATTAGTACCCTGTACCCATGGTGTGCCGTTATAAGTTGCGGTAAGGGAAGTGAGTACCGGTGTGAAAACATCACGGAAAACGATATCATCAGTGGACAGTGAGGCGGTATTGCCGTAGTTCTGGATAACGAAAGTATACGTTACCGCACCGTTTTCCTCTACTTCAGTAGGTGTCAGAGATTTACTGATAGTCAAGTCTGCGGAATTCTTCGGGGTTATGGTATCGGTAACCGGTATATCTGCGAAATTGTTTCCGCTTATTACCGCATTATTCGTTATGCTTCCGGTGGTATCGAGCGGTGCGAACTGGTTAGGTCTTGCGGAATATATTACAACAGCGTCACTTCCTGCCGGTACGCTGATATTTTCTATAGTAAGCGGATTTGTTGCGGAAACCGTCGGGTCTGCCTGCTTTACGCCGTCGACGTACAGATTTACGGAATCCGGAATATACGTCAGCGGTACTACTGCCGGGGCGGTATCTGACGGATTATACGAACCTAAATTATCGGTTATCCTGATGCCGTTATAAGCCATATTTCCGTTATTTACTATGCTGATTACGTATACAACGTCATTATCAGCGGAATAGTTATCCTGAACGGCATGCTTTTCGGCGGAAAGTACTTCTATAATGTTACCGGTAGTTATATTTGAACTACGTACATTTCCGTTATAAGATAATGTCGCCTGATTGAAAAAAGTAGCCATATAAAAAACCTCCTTATAATATTTTATTGGGAAAATATTTCCCTGATACATTATATGCCGGATTTAAAAATTGTGACTACAAAAAAATACGGACTCCTTAACAGAATCCGTATCATTTTTTTTATTTTCCGGAATTACGCTTTGTCAACGCTTCCGAAGAGTTCCATTTTTTCCTTGACTTTTGCCTTGATAGCCTCGAATCCAGGAGCGAGAAGTTTACGAGGGTCAAAACCTTTGCCCTGCTTGTCCTTACCTGCTTCAATGTAACCTCTTGTAGCATCTGCGAATACAAGCTGACACTCCGTATTAACGTTGATTTTCGCAACGCCGAGTGAGATAGCCTTAGTAATCATCTCGTCGGGGATACCTGTACCACCATGGAGTACTAACGGCATTTCGCCGACTGCATTGTTTACGGCTTCGAGAGTTTCGAAACTGAGACCCTCCCAGTTATCCGGATATACGCCGTGAATGTTACCGATACCTGCCGCAAGGAAATCTACGCCGAGGTCTGCAATCTGTTTGCACTCTGCAGGGTCAGCACATTCGCCCTTACCTACAACGCCGTCCTCTTCGCCACCGATTGCACCAACTTCAGCTTCAATGGAAAGTCCGAGCTGATGGGCAACATTTACAAGTTCGGTAGTCTTTGCAACGTTTTCTTCAATCGGGAAGTGTGAACCGTCGAACATTATAGAAGTGAAACCTGCCTTGATACACTTGTAACAACCGTCATATGAACCGTGGTCGAGATGGAGTGCAACCGGTACAGTGATACCGAGTGATTCGTCCATAGCCTTTACCATTGCGGAAACGGTTTCGAAACCTGTCATGTACTTGCCTGCTCCCTCGGATACGCCGAGTATAACCGGTGAATTGCATTCCTGAGCGGTGAGAAGTATAGCCTTTGTCCACTCGAGATTGTTGATGTTGAACTGACCTACTGCGTACTTGCCAGCTCTTGCTTTCTGAAGCATTTCTGTAGCCGAAACTAACATAATTAAAAATTCCTCCTGCCTGTTTACTGTCGGGGGCATTTTCAGCCCTGCAATACCATTATACTACATTTTACATAAAAATGCAATACCTTACAGAAAAAATTTACAAATTATTTTTCGGAAATATTCTTCACGTTTTCGTTAATACGGTAAACATTTTCACAGAGTTCGCCGAAAGCATACGCCATAAGATTACTTAACCAGCCGACTACTACCGCAACCGGTATAAATACAAGGCTTATACCGTGCGTACCCTTTACCAATGCCAGTCCAAGAATAACGCCTACTATTACGGTAAGTATAAAGCAGACTTTTGCGAGTGCTTTTAACTTACTTCCTGCATTTTGGAACATAATAAAACACCTTTCTATAATAAAATTGCGATACCGCAGAATTAATTATACACTAAATCCGACATTAAGTTTTAATTTTACATTCAAACGGATTTAAAAATTTATATTTTATGTCAATTTATGGTAAAATTAATCGAATAATAATTTTATCGGGGTGTGTATGGTGTATTATCTGCAACGATTAAAAGATTTAAGAGAAGATGAAGATTTGAAGCAAGCCTATATTGCAAGACTTCTTAATACCACGCAACAACAGTATTCACTGTATGAATCCGGTCAGCGTGAATTACCGGTCAGACATCTTGTAACTCTTGCGGATTTCTATAAAGTATCGGCGGATTACATCTTAGGACGTACCAACATAAAAGATTTCAGAAAATAAAAAATCCGTACCGGCAAAAGTACGGACTTTTTTTATATTTAACCAATCTTTTCAAGCCGGAGATTGTACAGTGTCGCATTACACGAATCGTCACCGCCTACCTGTAGCACAAATTCCGCATTTTCGCAAGCGGTATCCATAGTCAGCTCCGCTTCGAAAGATTTCTTATTGCCGTCACCGGTAAACGTATCACTGAAATAAGTTTCCGTCTTATCGGCGTTCCGGATTATTACCGGTACTTCTTTACCGTCTTTCGTCGAAAGCTGGAAAGTAAGTTTATACTTCCCACCCTTTTTAAGTCCTATTCCCGATACTACAGCCTCTATCGAATCGCTACCGGTACCACCACTTACAACGTTAATCCAGTAAGATTTGTCATAATCGGAAAAGTATGTAGCGGCGTTTGCACTGGTGGACTTGTCAAAAATTACGTTATATTCCGCATCAGATGCGACATCAAGACCTATCTGGTCTGATTCGATACCTAAGACGTTACAGATTTTATCGGCGAGTATGTACGCATTTTTCTGTTGAGTTATCGCCGATGGGTGCCAGTCGGAACCGATACCGTCTTCATTGAAGTTCTGCGTAGGCGATTCGTATGACGTAACTTTTGTATCGCCGGTCTTAGCGGTGTAATCTGCTATCGCCTGCTCAATCAACGGGTACATCTCTTCACAACCCATTATCCCCATAGTACATATTATATAAGCGTCGGGATTACATTCACGGATTGTTTCAAGAAATTCTACGTAACCGTCAACGTACTCCTGCCCTCTGTTATCCAAATCCTTACTTACATATGAGGAATCGTTCGTACCGAGGTTCAGCACAACGACGTCGTTCTTTTTCTTCGTGAAATCCCATGGTTTAGCGTAATCGCTCAGACCACCGCAATTTTTATAGTAAGGCGGTACGAGACTGTCCGTATTTATTTCACCGTCGTTTGAATATCCGGAAATGATACCGTGACCGCTGTACGATACCGCACTGTAATCCGCATTGAGTTTCTGTGCGGTAAGATACGCATACGATTTCATGAAATTTTCGGTAGAAGTAGAGAAGTTTTCGTAAGCTGACTGGCCTTCCACACCATACGCACACGTGATAGAATCCCCGATAAACTCTATTGAAAGGTCTTTTTCCGGAGCAGGTGAGACCGGTACAGATGAATCTGAAACCGTCTTTATATCCGCAACTCCGACGGCTCCGTTATTCGCTTCGGAAAGATGTATTATTTTAACTTCTGCGGTACGTGAAACTTTTTCGTCAAAAATTTTCACCGTCTTCGATTTTTCGCTAAGTATCTCATCAAGAACTACTTCGCCGTCTACTACTATCGCATATCTCGGACGGTATTTTTCGTCATTATTTACGGCGTGGTCACCGGTTATCGTAACCTCCGCAGACTTCGCATTTACGGTAAATTCCACCGCTGAACCGCTTTGTACTAACCATGTGGATTTACCGTCATTATAATTTCTGCCGATATACTTTACGTAATCTTCCGTTGCCGGTACTGTACTTTCCGTAAATTCCCCCGTAGATGCGGTAAACTCTTTACGCATTGCGACGAGGTCAAAAACGTCAACGACTTTATCACCTGTCAGATCCATTTCCGCCGTAACTTCGCCTTTACCGAGTAACGCATTACCTAAATTTTTGAGGTCTGCGGGTTTGTAGCCGGATGCGTATACAGCGGTACAGACTACCGCCGAAACCGTCGGAACCGCCATAAGCGACAACAATAATTTTTTAATCATTTTTAAAACTCCCCGGAAAATTTTTTTATTATTCTAATTATACATTAAATTTCCGGTAATTGCAATACTTTACGGAAAATTTATTTAAAAAGTGTATTATTTATATGTTCACAACACGTTACAAGCATATTCCACGTACCGCTGTCGACGTTGCCACTCTGCGGAAGTCCGACTTTTTTCTGAAAAAATCGTACGGTCTCTGTAGTATCCTTGTTATAGTTTCCGCAGACTTTTATTTCCGGTGAATTGTCGTAACTACTGCATACCGCCCCTAACATAGCCTGCAATATGTACACCAGCTGACCGCTTTCACCATTATGTGCCACATAGTTCTGCGACGGAAACACATTATAGGGCATAGGATCGGTACGTATGTACGAACGGTATACACTTACAATCTTGTTCCATGTGACAGGGTCAGTATTTCCCGTCTCTTTAAGTCCGTATTCGTGCTGAAATGTTTTCACGGCAAAAGCGGTTTCACGATTATATACGCCATCCGGTACTACTGGTGGGATTTCCTTGTTAATAAAAGATATTGCATATAGATAAGTCTGCAATTCTACAATATGCTGTTTTCTCTGAGCCTCATTGTATGCCATATAAAAAATTTCTCCTTTCTTACGCCGAAATTGTATAACCAGGGTTCTGATACGGTCGTTTGTCGAATCCATACTTCAAATCTGAATAGACTTCCGCTATCCTGTCCCACGTTACCGCACCTACTATGCCAGTAGGATTTATTCCGAACTGTTTCTGAAATTCTATAACCGCCTGTCTCGTAAGCGTACCGAAATAGCCGGTATTATTTACCGCCGGAATATTCGGGTAAGTATCGTGTATGAATGTTAAATATTCCTGAATTATCCGTACAGAATCGCTTGTTATCCCCTCTTTTAGCACGGTATTCGGATACAATGCAACTTCCGTATAATCGGGAGGAACGGAATCGAGTATACCCTGATACGCTCTGTAGATGTCGTTTCTCGTCGCACGGTCAACCTCTCCGGTCTGTGGCAATCCGAAAACACGTTGAAAAGATTTCACGGATTTTTCCGTCATTTCGCCGAAGTAACCCGTAATATCTACCGGCGACACCGCTTCATAGTACGCCCCGATTACCGCAAGATAATATTGTAACACGCTGACCGCTACGCTTTGCATACCAAACCGCAGGTTTTCGTAATCCGGTGCGATTTCCTCAAGTCTTACGCCCTCAGAATCCAGTTCCGCAATATGTTTTACGCTCGTATAAATATACGTTATCTTATCCCATGTTGCCTGGTCGACTATACCCGTCACCGCTAAACCGAATACCTCCTGAAACTTCCGGACAGCCGATTCAGTAGCGGTATCGAAAATGCCATCTATTACCGGAATTTTAGGTATCGCCGGATAGTTTCTTGAAATTCTGTTCAGATAAATCTGTAAAGATTTTATGTCATTACGTGCCGAACCTAATGACAACTCCATACCAGGATACGACGGCATAGTGGTACGGACAGGTGCATTTTTTACAATTTCAATATCCCTGCCGTAATAATGTTGAAGAATTTCAAAGGGAGTCAGTCCCTGATTTGCGAGTGTGACCGTACCCCATTGAGAAAGTCCGTCGCACGTCGTCGTAGTTCCGTTGCAGAATGCAGTGAACAGCGGTTCAATAGTCCCCTGTCGCCTGACGTAATCGTTGAAAAGTTCGTCGACAAGATAGCTGATATTCTCGAAAATCTCACGTCCGTTTATGAATTTCTGGTCGTACTGTGTAGTGGAAGTTATATCAAAATTATACCCCCTCGCCCTGTACCACTCCGTATAGATGCGATTCAGTGCAAAAGTAGTTATTGCGTATATGTTTGCACGGAGTGAATTTTCAGGCCACGTCGGAAAAATTTCACTTGATGCGACATTTTTTACGTATGAAGCAAAATCAAGAGTAACATTAGGTGCGTTTGAATCCGGTGTGCCTAAATGTACAGTTATAGTTTCGGGGATATATGGAGTTCCTGTAAGCATATCAGACCCCTTTCATTATCGGTTACTGTCGGGAAAATCCGGCTCTTGATTTATATATGTTACCGTTTCTTCGTTCGATTTCATCATAAGCGGAACAGGTATCATTCCGAAAGTCTGCACGGATGTTATACCCGAAAAAACAGGTACGTCAACACTTCGGGCGTTAAAGAATCCCTTGGCGGTAACGCTTATATCGTAAAGGCTGTAAGGTCTTCTGACAGAATCCGGTATCTGTGAGTGTTCCAGATCCGGAGCAGGTACGGCAAATTTCGGACTTATACCGCTTTCGTCGGTAAGTCCGGAAGCTATCATTTCACGCCTGCCGTCACTTATAGCGGTAATCATTATCAACGCTCCCTCTACTGGTGACGAATTTTCACCGGTACGTGTATTCACCAGTATATAGCCTGTAGATGTCCCCATATCGTCATTAAATTCATTTCCCGGTGTAGATACTTCCGGTTTTTTACCTATGTTCAGTTCAGATAAATCAGGTTCGGGATAGCGTTCATCAGTACTATATGCGGTATCGTCGGGTGCATTTTCGTTGACCTCATCTATTTCCTCCGATACCGGATGCTGTTCTTCGTATGTACGTTCTTTAATTACCTGCTCCGGTACAGGTGGAACAGTCTGAACGTTCTGAACAGGTTCAGTAATTCGGGTAATCTGAGCAGGTTGTTTTACAGGTTCTTCCGATACCACAGATTTTACTTCCTCCGCCGGAACGGTACTTTTTCCGTATAACTTCATCATTTCACGCTTATATTGTTCAATAGCATTTTTGTCCATGTTATCGCCTCCATAATGTACTGATTAAGTCTATGCGAGAAAATCCGTAATTATGACAAAAAAAATCCACCCCGAAAAACCGGAGCAGGATTTTATTTATATATTTATTCTAATCTGAAATCTGAAAGTATAAACCAAGTTCCATGCCCATTATAAGTTCTTCCAAATTTATTTATTCTTAACCATTGACAATTTTCAACATTTACTGAAAATTCTATCGGTACACTTACTCTTCCCATTTCATCAGTAGTATATATTACATTATCATCTGCAGATATAGATAACTGCCCACTATAATCATTATCTGTCCTTTCATCTACGGCAATTATTCCACTTAATGTTTTATATTTTCCACCTAAATAATATGTTGCATAACAATCATCACTATAACCTGTACCAATTTTCATTACATTTCCTATATACGTATTTCCTATAGTATCTTCAGCATTACTTTCATTTTCAGAAAAACAACTTGATTCAGTTACTTTTAAACTGTTAAGATAAACAACAGACGGTTGTGGTACAGTAGGTGGTACTTCTTCAACTACTTTTTCTTCTGCCTTTTCCGCTTCAGTAGTTTTTTCTACTGTTTCCATAATGTAAGGTGTTGATGTTTCTTTTGCCGGTTTATCAGTTTTAAAAAACTGTGCAATTTCCGACAGATTAGCAGCTACCGCTATTATTGATGCTAATACAGCAAGTCCCCCACCAATACTGAAAGCTTTGTTTTTATCAAAATTCCCCATAATTTTTTTTACTCCTTTTCAATGAATGTTATTTCAACGTCCTTGTCCTCAACGGATACCGCATAATCGCCGTATGTTGCGATTTCCCCTATGAATACCGGTTCATTGTAATCTATTACGTAAGCCTGTTGTATCACCGTTTCTTCTGCTTCCTCGTAACATACATCTTCCTGCTCCATGATTCCCTGTACCGCTTCCGCATAATCGTCACCGTTCTGTATTACGTACGTTTTCCCTATTACCACATCTGTGACCTCTTCTAAAGGCTCTGCAACTGCTACCGTTTTTTCTTCCGACGGTTTTTCCGGTCTGTTGAAAAGCTGTACTATCTCCGATACGTTAGCGAGAAAAGACGTCGCACCTACTACCACGCCTACTACAACTCCGAATCCAAACCCGAAACCTCTTTTTTTATCGTTGTTTTTATCAAATTCACTCATTTTCCTGACCTCCGTTTTTTACTTATTCTTCTAATTTCCAGTCGGCAAGTATAAATTCCATTTTTGACTTGTCGTGACAGATATTCAGCCACTGACAACCTTCAACATCTACTGAAAATTCTATCGGTGCTGTACCTCTTTTTACCTGCTCTGTCGTATAAACTTCGGTATCATCGCATAATATCGATAATTCGCCGACTGCCTTTTCAGAATTGCCTTCATCTATCGCAATTATACCGCTTAATGTTTTATATTTTCCGCCTAAGTAATATATCGCATAATCTTCGCTTTTCAATAAACCTGATTTCCCTATCACAGATGCATTGTAATATGTATTTCCGAGAATATCCGTAACGCTTACGTTATTATCAGAAAAATTTTTACTATGTTCAGATACTTTAATACTATTCAGATATACAGGTTCTGCAACTTCCACAATGGCAGTTGAAGTTTCTTTTTCCGGTTTATCGGTCTTGAAAAACTGTGCAATTTCTGATACATTAGCGAGTAATGCAATTATTGCAAATACTCCTGCAAGTGTACCACCAATACTGAAAATCTTCTTTTTTTTATCAAAATCTCCCATTTTTTTGACCTCCGTTTTTTACTTATTCTTCTAATTTCCAGTCGGCAAGTATAAATTTCATTATTGATTTATCGTGACAGATTTTAAGCCATTCACAATCTGAAACATCTACTGAAAATTCCATAGGGGCGGTATATTTTTCAACTTTTCCGGTTGCATAAACCGACTTATTATCACATAATATCGATAATTGCCCAAAACACTCTTCAGAATTATTATTATGTACTGTAATTATACCGCTTAATTTCTTATATTTTCCGCCCAGATGGTATCTTGCATAATCTTCTTGTTTGTCCGACTTCGATTTTCCTATTATGGAAACATTATAATAAGTCTGTCCGAGAACATCTTTAGCACTTTTTTTATCATTGTGAAAAGATGAACTTTTTTCATCCGGTTCTATAGTATCGAGGTATACAAATTCAGAAGTTTTCTTTTCAGTTTCTGCTTCTGTTTCAGTTTCTTTTTCAGATTCGTTATGTAATCCGATTTGAATTTTATTTTCGGTATTGTGTTCTAATGCAACGCCCGCCCCACAACTGCATATCTGTGACATACTCGCTAAAACCGCAATCACTGTTAACGCTTTTTTACTGAAATTCCACATAAATTTTTTACCTCCGCATTTTGTACAAAATTGTCTTTTTTTACATTATATCACGGAAAAAATAAGAAGTCAAGTCATATTTCGTTAAACGAAAAAAATTTCCCCACATAATATCTGTGGGGATTTGATTTATAATTCCGTGAGTTCACCGGAATAATTCACACCGTCGATAGTTGCAGTTATATTTACCGTCTTCTTATCCGGTGGAGTTTTCGGATAGCCGTTAAGTCCTGCAGTTTTCATGTCTGCCGGGTAGTCAACGTAACATTCATCTAAATCTACGTCACCGTCTATCCCATCTATCCGTCCTGTAGCCGATTTCTGCCATATACCGTATGTGCCGTCATAATCCGGTGCATCCGGTACGTAATCCGCTACCCATATAGCATATCTTACTTTTATATCGTCCGTGACATAATTATTCAGATAGTACGAACTCATATATAATCCTACCCAGTAACCCTCATTTTCCATAGTATCCATAAATGCCCTTATTATCGCACTTACCGCATCCCTGCCCAGTTCAAACTGTCCGGATTGTTCGACGTCAAAATATATCGGGTATTCAAACTTCTTACCCTTTATTACTTCCAGACACGCCTGTGCCTCAAGTACCGCCTCTTCCGGTGTGAGTGCATACGAAAACCAATAAGCACCACATGGGATATTATTATTTTTACAACCGTTATAATTTTCGTCAAAATATTTGTCTTTTTGTGTGGAGAGCCTGCCATAACCTGCTCTGATTATACAGAAATCTGTCTTTACCCTCTGCCAGTCTATAAGTCCCTGCCACTCAGATACATCTATACCATTTGTTGCCATATAATATCACCTCATAATACAATATGACGCATTTCTGAAAACTGTCACAAAAAAACCGGTACTTTTTTACAGTACCGGAATTTTTTATTACTTTTCGGAAAGAATCTTTTCAACACTTGCGAGTTTAACGCATATGATAAATAATTCCATAGCTTTTTTAAGTTCGTCCATTGAAGGATAAGTAGGAGCAAGTCTTATATTTTTATCGTCAGGGTCTTTACCGTACGGGAAAGTTGCACCCGCACCGGTGAGAGTAACTCCGGCGTCCGCACAGAGCTGTACTATTCTTTTTGCACAACCTGCAGGAGCGTTAAACGATATGAAATATCCACCTTGCGGTACTGTCCAGTCACCGATTCCGAGAGGTGCTATTTCCTTTTCGAGTACCTCGCACACGTGCGTGAACTTCGGAGCGATAATTTCCCTGTGTTTGTTCATGTGTTCGCACATACCCTTGAAGTCCTTGAAGAATTTCACGTGGCGTAACTGATTCATTTTGTCGTAACTGATTATGCTGATTCCGAGATACTTCTTTAACTCCTCTACGTTCTTCTTACTTGCACCCATTACCGCAACACCAGCTCCGGGGAAAGTTATCTTGGACGTTGAGCCAAATATATAAACCATATCTTCATTACCGGCTTTTTTCGCTTCATCAAGGATATTCAGAATAACAGTCGGATTTTCCGTAAGATGATGTATACAATATGCGTTATCCCAGAAGATACGGAAATCTTTCGCAAGCGGTTTAAGATTTGCAAAACGTTTAACGGTTTCGTCACTGTATGAAATGCCGTCAGGGTTGGAGTACTGCGGTACGCACCATATACCTTTTACAGATTCGTCACTTTCAACGATATTTTCTATCATATCCATATCCGGACCGGTTGGTGTCATTGGAATGTTTATCATCTCGATACCGAAAAATTCAGTCACCTTGAAATGTCTGTCATAACCAGGTACGGGACAAAGAAACTTCGGCTTCTCAACCTGTGCCCATGGCTTCTCACCGAGTATGCCTTTATTGTATGCGGTCTGTACTGCCCAGAACATAGCGTTAAGACTGGAATTACCGAAAATAATAACTTCGTCGTCGGTAACGCCTATCATATCGGCGAAAAATTTTTTTGCTTCCGGTATACCGTCAAGCATACCGTAATTGCGGACATCAACGCCGTTCTCACTCATGAAATCTCCGTCATCGAAAACGCTGAGCATACCGAGACTGAGTTCAAGCTGTTCTTTACAGGGGTTACCTCTCGCCATATTGAGTTTAAGACCAAGTGCCTTAAAATCATTATACTGAGCTTCAGTTTCATTTCTGAAGGTTTCAAGTTCAGCCCTGTTCATATCAAATAGATTCATTTTTAAAAACTCTCCTTTACAAGAATTTCAGAATTGTCCAGATATAAGTATATCACAACCGGAAAAATTTTTCAAGTGACAGCGTAACAAATATTAAAGTTGAATTTCTGTTTTTTTTGTGGAATCCGTCAAAAAATATATTTTTCTGACGATACACAGAAAAACTTATAATTCCGTTGACAAAATCGTACAGATATTGTATAATATAATAAGATATAATTAAAAGGAAACCGGGAAATTTTTAAAGGAGGTCTTTAAGATATGAAGAAGAAATTTTTTCCTGTACTGTTTGCAACGATAATTTCAGGTATTTTATCGGCAAATGTTGTTACGTCAGTTTATGCGGTGGAGTCGGAAAATGTTACGGCTGAACAGTCGGAAATATGGTATACACTCGGAGAACTGGAAGAAGAAAATAATTCCGATATTGCTATTCTTTCAAATTACGGTGAATTTTCGTATAATTACCGTGACCAGCTCACCCCGAACAACCGGGCGGTCTATGATGCGTTGTATCCGATTATTGAAAACCCGTCGACGGACAGAATAGACGTAAAACTGCCAGAACCTGTCACCGTTACACTTAGTCACTCGCCAACATCAGATAGCCTGTCAGATGAAGAAAGACAGATTTTTAATGATGCCGTCATAAGCAATATGAAAAATGCACTTGATACTCTTTTAATGGATAATCCGGAGCTTTTCTGGTTCGACGAATTCAAACTCAGATTCAGTACTACACAGACCGAAAATTACAATTTCTTCAAAAGAAATTATACCGTAATTATAAACGGTTTTACTTTCATACCGGTATATTATGATAGTTATCAGTCAATAGATGAAGTGCTGGAATATAAGGCGAAACTTGAAAAAGCGGTGGAAGAAATCGTTGAAAATGAGCAGGCGGATAACAGATACGAACAGTTAAAAAATATACACGATTACATATGCAGATTTACTTATTACGACCTGAATGCAATGTTTTCACCATCCGCAATCGGGGCTATCGTAGAACCAGGGGTTGTATGCGAAGGCTATTCAAAGGCGTTCAAGCTGATTTGTGATGCCCTCGGTATCCCCTGTGTAACGGTACTCGGAAATTTCGACGATACGGACAGAACCGCTCATATGTGGAATTACGTACAGATGGAGGACGGTTTATGGTATGCGGTGGACGTCACGTGGGACGACCTCAACGACGACGAAAACGGAAATATTCTGAAGTATGAATATTTTCTGAGAGGTTCGGAGAGTTTCAACGTAAAGCATACCGCCTGCGGTGACCATAATTATACAAACGTTGTATATCCGGAAATTTCCGCTGAAGATTATGTTTTTGAAAAGCCTGCCGATACAACAACAACTACCATTACTTCAACTACAACCACTTCCACCACCACAACAACTACTACAGCGATACATGAAAACATTTCCGGCGACCTGAATCATGACGGGAAAATAAACGTCGCTGACCTCGTTTACTGTGCTAATGCGGTAATGGGTCAGGAGACGGAGTTTTCATGCGATTTCAATGAAGACGGTTACACCGATTCTTTTGATGTCGTTCTGATGCGTAAACTTATTATAAAACAATAAAAAAACTTCCGGTACGCCTTGTACCGGAAATTATTTCATTTTACTTTGATTTCTGTCGTTTTTTCCTACTAACTGAACATTCACCGGTTTTTTTGTCGTATCTGACATCCAACACCCTTAACGGTATGGGCATTAAACTTTTTTCGTTATCCGGAACGAGTTTACCACATATTTTTGAAACACATATACCAATACCATATTCCCATATTTCCGAATTACAATTTTCACAACAATAAATACCCTTACAATTGCCGTATATATTCATACCTATAATGCTATTCTGTATAATATTTGTCAATGATATTTTTTTATCGTCAAATTTTAAATCAGTAGATTCGCAGATAGGACATTTACTTAATTTTTCTGACATTATAAACTTCTCCTTCATTTATTTTCTGAAAATTTGTATAAAAAGCACTCCTGATACGTTAATATCAGAAGTGTTTTTGTCACTTTTTAACAAAACCTTTTCTTAAAAGTGGTATGAATATTCCACCGACGGCATTTCCGAGACTCATTACAATAAGATAACCTACAGTCTTCAGAGACCACACATGAGCAATCGAAAAATAAAACATATTCGCTACGCAATGTTCAAATCCGCTGAGAATAAATACCACTACCGGAAGAAATATCGCTAACATCTTTCCGGCGGTATTGTTTATATTCTTGTAACCGTCAGCGGCAATAAACATCAGCATACCGCAGAAAAACGCAAGTATAAAATTACTTGAAAGCGTATCGCCCAACTTCGTATCACATATCCCCGAAGCCTTTTCACTGATATTTTCCGCAATTCTCGTACATGAAACCAAACCCGCAGTTATCGCCGTACCTATCAGATTTCCTGCCCATATCACGAGCAGGTCAAGCAGATACGCCGGTTTATTCTCTACCGCATAGCCGACTTTTCCCGTAAACAGATTGAATCCGAAACTGAGAATTACAAAAAGTCCTGTACCAAACAGAAACGCTCCTATGTACTTATTGTCACAAGAAAGATAAACTATTCCGCCGATACCTATTGCAAAACCTGTAGCAATCGCCCTTAACAGAATATCAAGAAACCGATTCATTCCAACACTCCTTTCATTAATATTTCCTATATATTATATCACTTAATTGCCGGAATGTAAAGTAAAATTTCACGTACCCCTTACACTTTTTCCGTCGGAATAACTATCGAGAAAATGATGATATTCTTTACCGATATGATAGGAAATCAAAGTCTGCAAGTTGACGTTCTCCGCACTCCTGAAAATATTCATGTCTACTTCCGGATTTACCTTCCGGAGTTCCACAAGTAACTTCTTTATCTCCATACGCTTCGAATTACCGGTTTTTTCCGTCACACGACACGCACAGTCTATAAAGTGAAGATTATTGAAATCCGACCATTTTACGATATTTTCTTCCCTTACCAGATATAAAGGTCTGATTACTTCCATACCTTTATAATTTTCACTATGGATTTTTGGCATCATCGTCTGCATCTGTGAACCGTACAGCATACCCATCAGGATTGTTTCTATTACGTCGTCGAAATGGTGTCCGAGTGCAATTTTATTACACCCTATCTCCTGTGCCGTCCTGTACAGATAACCCCTCCGCAGTCGTGAACACAGAAAACATGGATTCTTTTTTTCTCTCTCTACTGAACGGAATATCTTTGTATCGTATATCTTAACCGGTATATCCAGTATATCCACGTTTTCCTCTATTTTCCGGAGATTCTCTTCATTATATCCAGGATTCATTACGATATATTCCAGCTCAAAATCTATATTTCCGTACCTCTGCCAACGTCGCATACACTTCGCCATCAGCATGGAATCTTTCCCACCGGATATACAAACTGCTATTCTGTCGCCGTCTTCAATCAGCTGATACGTCTTCAGTCCTTTAAGAAAATTTTTCCATATATCTTTATTAAATTCTTTTACAATACTATCCTCATACAAACGTTATTCCCTCCCTACACAAAAAAAGTCCGAAAACTCGGACTTTCTTATTTATTATTCAGTGGGCCATTAGGGACTCGAACCCCAGACCGTCCGGTTATGAGCCGGATGCTCTAACCAACTGAGCTAATGGCCCTTTTTATGCCGGCATCGTTCTACTTTCCCGGGTCGTCGCCAACCAAGTATCATCAACGTCAATGAGCTTAACTTCTGTGTTCG